>UQTM01000054.1 GCA_900544025.1 uncultured Odoribacter sp. | reverse complement strand
AGTTTCCTTTTGCGGCCTTTTGTCTATCGATGACTTTTACCGCCACAAAAGAAAAGCCGAACAAAAGACCTTATCCACACATTACCAGTCGGTTGTCTTCGTTTAGCTAACACCTGTTTTTTGTCGGACTTTTATTTTAAAACTCTTTCTATACATTCTTTTATAATTCTTCCTATATTTGTGAGATTTTTCAAAAGTGTGTGTAACTCTGTTTTATCAAAACATTAATATATAAAATAATATACAATGAAAAAATTAATTTTTCTACTATTGACTTTTGTGCCGTTACTCGCCTTCAGTCAAAAGGCCAAAATTGAATTCGACAAAACATCCCACAATTTCGGCACGATTCCGGAAAACGGAGGGGCAGCTGTGTACGATTTTAAATTCACGAACACGGGAACGGTTCCCCTGATCCTGACGAATGTACGTGCCGGATGCGGATGCACCACACCGGAATGGGATCGCAAACCGGTTGCACCGGGAGAAAGCGGATTGATCAAGGTGTCGTATAACCCTCTGGGAAGACCGGGCTCCTTTATAAAAAGCATTGCTGTGAACTCCAATGCTTCCAATTCCGTCGAAACCCTGACAATCCGGGGAAAAGTGACCCGTAAACCGACCGATCCTTACGATGCCTATAAATACGGTGCCGGACCTGTAAAATTCATAACGAACAACGTTTACCTGGGAGCGATCCACAATTCCGACGTTGCGGAAAAAGAAATTGAGTTTGTGAATACGAGCGACAAAGCCGCTACGATTGCCATCGTATCCCCGGCCAAACATATTACCGCCACCGTCACCCCTTCCACTCTGGAAAAAGGACAGACAGGAAAACTGCACATCAAATACGCCGCAGCTCAGAAAAACGACTGGGGCTTCGTTTCCGACCCATTGGAGGTAAAAATCAACGATGCCATCCAGGGACAGATCATCGTAAACGCAACCATTAACGAAGACTTTTCCCAATATACCTCGGAAATGCTCGAAAAAGCTCCGGTACTCTCTTTTTCGGAACCGGAAGCTACGGTAGATATGGCAAAAAATTCAACCCAAACTCACGAATTCCAGATTCAAAATACCGGAAAAACCGATTTGATTATCCGTAAGCTGAAACCGTCCGACGAAACGATCTCGATCAGCACGGCAAAATCCACGATAAAACCGGGCAAGAAAACCAAAGCCATCGTAACCATCCGCACAGATGAGCGTGAAGGCAAAAAAATAAAGATCGTACAGTTCACGACCAACGATCCTAAAAATCCGGTTTCCACCTATAAAATCAATGTAAACGTTAAATAATTTCCGTATTTTCCCGAAAACCTTTCTTCAAGTTTCCGGTGGAAATCTTAAAACATACTTTACTATGAAATCATTACTAACCTTATCGGTATTTCTCTTCCTGATTTCTTCCGGCTTCGCTCAAAGCAGCCTGCATTTCAAGAACAAAGAAATCACGCTAAAGAACCTGAAAGCCGACGATGTGCCGACACAGGTCGTTTATAAATTCAAAAATACGGGAGACCAGCCGGTGATTATCACACGGGTTTCCCCCATGACAAGCCAGCTAAAAGCGGAATGGGACAGAGCGCCGATTGCTCCGGGCAAATCCGGCGAAATAAAAATCAGCTTCAATTCCTCCCAAATGCCGTCCGACTTTAATTATGGGATCAGCCTCTATATGAACAACGGCAACCGCGACCAGTTGCGCCTCATTGCGAACATTGTGGATAACCCCGCCAAGCCTCAGCTATTGTATCGTTTCGATATGAGCGGGCTAAAACTGAAAAACAATTACATCCAATTCGACAATATATTCAACTGGCAAATTGTTTCAGATACGATCTATTTCTTCAACAACCGTCCGGACACGGTAACGGTCGGCACCTACTATATCCCCTCTTACATGAGCCTTTCCGTACAACCGGAAAAAGTGTTGCCGGGACAGAAAGGAACCATGATCCTGACTTTCGACGCACCGAAAAAAAATGATTTCGGCTACTCGTACGAAAGCCTGATTCTCTCGATCAACAATAGCAAAGACTACAAAAACCGCTTGAGCATCACAGCAAAGATTGTAGAAGACTTCAGCAAACTCGATAAAAAAGAACTCGAAAATGCCCCGGTAGCCACATTCGATAAAAAAGAATATAATTTCGGCGATATTAAACCGGGCGAAAAAGCAGTTTGCGATTTCAACCTGAAAAACACCGGAAAAAGAGACCTGATCGTCCGGAAAACGCGGGCGACCTGCGGCTGTACGGCAGTAACCCTGGGACAAAATACGATTGCTCCGGGACAATCGATCGTGGTACGGGCAACCTTCGACTCGCACGGAAAATCGGGACGCCAAAACAAATCGGTTACCGTGATCACCAACGATCCCCAAACTCCCGAACAGGTCATTTATATCAACGGAAATATCCTCAGCAAGTGAAAACGGATTCTCCGTAGCTAAAATTTTCACTTTTCAACTTTCAGATTTTACTTTTTCCTATCTTTGTTGCCTCAAAAACAATAAAGATAGGAAATGGTATATCCTGAAAACTTTGAACACAAAATAAAATTCGACCGGATACGGGAATTGGTAGGGAACTACTGTCTGAGCGATATGGGACGGGAGCAGGTAGCGGCAATGACATTCACCGACGATCCCGGCACAATCCGTGAATCGCTGGACGAAGTTGCCGAATTCATTGCCATACTCCAACAAGAAGATTTTCCGGGAGATCACTTTAAAGATGCCCGCCCGTTCCTGAACAAAATCCGGATAGAAGGCCTGTTTCTGGAAATAGCGGAAATGGTCGCCCTGAAACAATCGCTCGAATCCCTGAACGCCATCGTTCGATTCTTTAACGGAAAAACGGAACGTTACCCGATCCTCACCCGGAAAGCGGGAGAAATACATTTATTTCCCTACATCCTGCAAAGGCTCGATTCGATCGTATCGAAACACGGCAGCATAAAAGATAACGCTTCGTCGGACCTCGCCGACATCCGTCACCGCCTGCAACGCAAACAGGCAGGCATTTCCAAACGGATGCAGGCACTTTTACAGCAAGCGCAAGCCGAAGGCTGGGCGGACAAAGAAACGAACTTATCCATTCGTAACGGACGTATCGTAATCCCCGTACCCTCCGCTTACAAGCGGAAAATCAACGGAATCGTACACGACGAATCGGCTACGGGCAAGACCTCTTACATCGAGCCTGCCGAGATCGTCGAAACCAACAACGAAATCCGGGAATTGGAATTGGAAGAAAAGCGGGAGATCACCCGCATCCTGCGCCAATTTGCCGACGACCTCCGTCCCTATATAGACGACCTGCTCCCGGCATACGATTTTCTGGCTTTTATCGACTTCGTACGGGCAAAAGCCTCGTTTTCTATACACATCGAAGCCATTGTCCCGGCATTCGGCAACCGGCCGGAGATGTTGTGGTATCAGGCACGCCACCCCCTGCTGTGGTTGAGCCTGAAAAATACAGGCAAACCCCTGATTCCCCTAAATATAGAAATCAACGAAGACCAGCGGGTCATCCTGATTTCCGGCCCGAATGCCGGAGGGAAATCGGTATGCCTGCAAACGGCCGGCCTGCTGCAATATATGTTCCAATGCGGCCTCCCCGTTCCGGTAAGCGAAGCCAGCCGCTTCGGTATCTTTAAAAAGATCCTGATCGACATAGGCGACGAACAATCCATCGAGAACGACCTCAGCACATACAGCTCGCACCTGATCAATATGAAAAACTTCGTCCGCTATGCAGATGCGGATACCCTAATTCTGATCGATGAATTCGGAACGGGTACGGAGCCGATGCTGGGAGGAGCCATCGCCGAAGCCCTGCTGGACAGCCTGAATAAAGCGCAGGTAAAAGGTGTGATCACCACCCACTACACCAATCTGAAACATTTTGCAGCCGAAACGCCGGGCATCGAAAACGGAGCCATGCTTTATGACAGCCACCGGATGCTTCCGCTATTCGAACTGCGCATTGGAAAACCCGGTTCTTCCTTTGCTTTCGAGATCGCCAAAAAGATCGGGCTTCCCAAAGAGATTCTCGACGATGCCGCTTCGAAGATCGGAGAAGACCACATCAACTACGACCGTCACCTGAAAGACATTGCCCGCGACAAACGCTATTGGGAAGAGAAACGCCGCAAAATCCATGAAAATGAAAAACGGCTGGACGAAGTAGTAGAAAAATACAGTACCGAACTGAACGAAGCCTCCAAGCTCCGGAAAGAGATCATCCGCGAAGCTCAGGCCAAAGCACAGGAAATCATTGCCGAAGCCAACCGCACCATAGAACAAACGATACGGGCGATCAAGGAAAACCAGGCAGACAAAGAAAAGACCAAAGCGATACGGCAGAAAATGGAAGCCGAAAAACAACGCCTGCTTTCTGAACAGATCACCGAAGAAGAAGAACGCATCCGCCGGAAGATGGAAAAATTGAAAAACCGGGAAAAGAAGAAAAAAGAAAACGGTAAACCGGGAAATAAACCAGCCCCCACCTCTCAATCGGCATCTTCCCTTTCCGAACCGCTGCAAAAAGGCGATCTGGTCAGCCTGCCTAATAAAACCGTAGGAGAGCTGGTGGAAATCAACGGAGAAAACGCCGTTGTCGCTCTGGGGAATCTTCGGGCAAACGCCAAACTGTCTCAACTGAAAAGAGTGTCGGCAAATCAGGCTAAAAAAATGGTACAGCCCCGGAATACCTCGGTTTACGCCAATATCCGGGAAAATATCAGCCAGAAACGGATGGAATTTAAACCCGACATCGACGTGAGGGGCATGCGCGGGGACGAAGCCCTGCAACGGGTAATCGACTTTATCGACCAGGCTGTGATGCTCGACTCCAAAGACCTTCGCATTCTGCACGGCACAGGGACGGGTGCACTCCGGCAGATCATCCGCCAGTACCTGAGCACCAATCCCGTCGTCGCCTCTTACGCCGACGAGCAAGTGCAACTGGGCGGAGCAGGGATCACCGTCGTTAAGCTGGATATATAAAAAATACCTGAAAGGCCCATTCATCGTTCGATAAACCTTTCAGGTATTTTATAATTTTCAAACAGGAAGAAAATCCCTCCTTTAATCGTTACCCGATTGTTTTTCGGAAATCCGGGTAAATCCTTTTTCTGTCAAATAGTCCCGGATGGATTTCTTCATTTCGTCCTTACATTTCGGGGTAATATTCAGGATCACTTCCTTCACCCGATCGACAGGAGTATGATCGATAAAACTCTCGGCATTGGAAATCTGCCATACATCTTTATCGATCTTCTGACCGGAATTATATACAAAAGTCATTTGTAACGGAGCTAAAGGCGGAGGCGGAGTTCCTTTTTTCACACTGATATCTCCCTCCGCCCCTTTCTCTTTCAACAACCCGATGATTCGCTTCTGCAACTTATCGTCCCCCTGACGATTAACCTGGAGAACAAATTTCGTAGCCTCACGAAAATCACTTGTATTCAATTTTTCAAGAACTTCTTTTTCAGAAGAAAACCCCAGTGAAACTTTCTTCCCCGATCCTTCCGTGTACATCAAAAAAACCAGAGGAACAGAAGGAGCAGGAGGAGGAGGAGGAGGAAGAATTCTCACTCTCTGGGCTTTGCCCTTCTCCTGGCTCACAACAAAACGCACGACTCCGGAAGAATCGGACTTGCCATCCTGCGAATCCCTCGTATAGACAACGACATTTTTAGCAGAAACCGAAGAATCGGATTTCGAAATCCTGATTTTCTTAGAATAAGTTACAATCACGGTAGAATCATCCTGCACGGATTCCATGTTCACTTTTTTCTCCACATTTTGCAAATTGGATTGATTTTCTTCCGAAATTTGAATAACTTTGAATTCAGAAACCTGCCCCGCTTCGAGCAGGGCGGTCGCCGGCCGGGCAAAAGCCAGCATTAACATGGCTGTGGGAAGTATGAAAAGCAATACTTTCAATCTTGCCCATTGATTTGATTTTTCTTTTAACATCATAGTAATCCGATTTTTTAGTTTACTGTGATTAAAGCTGTTGGCAATAGAGTAGAGCCTTGCGCCAGCAGCTTTTTTCACTAACAATAATTGATATTTAGTTGCATCGATGCCTTGATTGAGCACTCCATGATCCGCCTCGTATTCATGCACTTCCTGTAATTCTTTTTTCAACAGCCACACTGCAGGATTAAACCAAAACAGTACGATGAAAAATTCCATGATCAATAAATCGAGCGTATGATGTTTCATCACATGCATACGTTCGTGCATCAGAATTTCATCGAAATGATTTTCGTAATCGTTTTCACTGATCACAATATATTTTCCCCAACAAAACGGACACACAGACGTCCGGGATAAAACAAGCCTATAACCGTCCCACGCAATCTTCCGGTTGCTCCGGATAATCCCCACCATTTTTACATAAGCTATAAAAAGAGAAACGAACACGGCAAAACCTCCCAGGACATATAAACCTGCAAATAGATAAGGCTCCATATTTCCCCATACCCCGGTCTCCCTGCCGGCTTCATCGGACGATACGAAAATCGCTTCCTCGCCGGTCACGGGCATGCCCTCTTCCCTATACTGTGCCACATTTTCGCCCGGCGGCAAAAAAACTGCCTCCAATTGCAAAAACCGCCCTTGTATAAAAGTAGGCTCCCCCTTCATTTCCAGCCGTAGAAAAGGCAACAAGGCACAAACCAAAACCCCTCCCAGCAAGACAAAACGGTTAAAGCGAAAAAAAGTCTCCCGGCTCATAAATACTTTAAAGAACAGATAAAAAAGTATTAAGCAAACCGAAACTTTAATCAAATATAGTCCAAACGCCCCCATATTCTTATTTTTTACTTTCGATCCGGCGAATCAAATCCTTTAACTCATCCAATGAAAGTTCTTCTTCCTCGATCAAAGTGGAAACAACCCTCGTATAAGAATTATCGAAATATTTGGAAATCACCCCTTTCAAGGTTCCCCGGCGGTATTCTTCTTCCGATATCGCCGCATAATACTGATAGGTATTGCCATAGGCCGTATAAGCGATAAATCCCTTCTCTTCTAACCCTCTTACAATGGTTGAAAGCGTATTATAATGCGGCTTGGGTTCTTCGTAAAACTCTAACAACTGTTTCACGAATAAAGGGCCTTTTTCCCAGAAAAAACCCATAATTTCCTCCTCTTTAACTGTCAGTTTAGTCATATCTTATAAATAATATCATTTTCTTACAGGCAAAGTTAGGATTTAATATGAATAATACAACTAAAAAATATAGTTTTTCAACTAAAAAATAAAGTTAATATAAATCCAATCTTCATAAAACACTGTATATCAATAAAAAAAACAAATAATTCACATACATCGATAAAATATATAACCGGATTATTATAACCACTTTTCATCCCATCGGTCCGGATCAGGTATAAACAGTTTTCACAATTTCAGTTCCCTCCCTTTCCGGAAAAACTGTATATCTTAAAAATTATATTCCATTTTCGGTTTTATTTTTTATCTTTGGACAGGAAAACCAAACAGACACATGGGAAAAATACCTCGTTTATATTTCGCATTTGCCTTGCTCCTCATCTTTTCTTTCTGTATGCAGGTAGCAAAATGTAATCCGGTTGTACCTTTCGATTCAGTGTCTCAGGAGGAATCTCTTCCATCTCTTTCGTCTATCGAACTTACCGCCCTGTCTTTCGCCTGGGAATCGGAAAAGCAAAATGCAGCTGTCTTATCACTTGTGACAGCCGTATCGTATCGCACCCTAAACGAAAAAAACGGAAAATTTCTCCTTTCCTCTCCCATCCGTTTGCCTTATTTTCGTTCCTTACCTTCATTCAGGCAGGAAACCACCCATTTACACATCTTATCCGGACGGCATTCCGACGGATTTTATCTTTACTTTTTAAAGAAACTTCTCATTTAAAATGCCGTATTCCATATTTACGTCATAGGATAACCCGGCATAGGTTATCAGAGCATTTAATATATTAATTAAAACCGTATTTCTCAACAAATGATCAAAACCTATTTTCTCGACAGGAAAATGAATTAAAATTTCATTTCTAAGAGGAAGAACGGATCGGCTCAATAAAACAAAACATAATTTATCGATTATACATTAAAAATAAATCAACTATCATATATGGAAATTGCTATTATCATTTTACTGATCTTACTCAACGGAATATTATCGATGTCGGAAATAGCGATGGTCTCCGCACGGAAAAGCCGGCTGGAAGCTGCAGCCAAAAAGGGAAGTAAAGCTGCGGCTACCGCTCTAAAACTTTCTAATCAGCCGGAACGTTTTCTTTCCACCATACAGATCGGGATTACCCTGATCGGAATTCTTACCGGATTGTATTCAGGTGCTGCACTGGCTACCCAACTGGCGACGATCCTCGAAAAAGTGGAATTTCTACAACCTCATGCCTATATCCTGGCAAAAGGGATTATCGTAGTGGTCGTGACTTACCTGACTCTTATTTTCGGGGAACTCGTTCCAAAACACTTAGGCATGAATGCCCCGGAAAAAATAGCCAAGATCATAGCACGCCCTATGAGAACGTTATCGTGGCTGGCGGCTCCCTTCGTTTGGTTACTGGCAGCCAGTACCAAAGCTATGATCCGCTTGTTCGGCTTTAAAAAACCGGACGATAGTAAAGTGACCGAAGAAGAAATCAAAGCCATCATCCGGGAAGGTACGGAAGTGGGAGAAATACAGGAAGTGGAAGAAGATATTGTTTCTAAGGTTTTCAACCTCGGCGACCGGAAGATCGAATCGATCATGACACACCGCAGCGATCTGGTATGGCTGGAAATCGATGAATCGGCGGATTCCATCCGCGAAAAAGTGAAAGCCAACGTTTTTACGGTCTATCCGGTTGCTGAAAAGGAACTCGACAACATCGTGGGAGTGGTACATTTAAAAGACCTATTCGGAAAAATCGATTCTCCCGATTTTAACCTTAAAAATTTTATCTGCCCTGCAAAATTCTTTCCGGAAAATCAAAGCGTGTACAACACTCTCGAATACCTGAAGGCAGGACATACCAAATATGGACTGGTAACCGATGAATTCGGAAGTATTCAGGGCATCGTTACCCTGAAAGATATAGTCGATGTCCTATTGGGAAGCGTCACAGAGATAGAAGAAGAGCCTTCGATCGTGGAACGGGAAGACGGTTCCTTGCTGGTGGACGGCCAATGCTCCTTTTATGAATTTCTGGAATATATCCATCTGGAAGCGCTTTACCCTGAGTACGACTACAACACGATCAGCGGCTTGATACTGGAAATACTGGAACATATCCCCCACACAGGAGAAAAATTAAGCTGGCAGGGTATCGATCTGGAAATCGTAGATATGGACGGCGCACGCATCGATAAAATATTGGCAAAACAAAATACCAAAGTCTAATGACTTTGGTATTCCAATAAATTCCCTTTCAAATCCATATCTTTAGGTTCGATGAAATGGTAATAATACCACCAGGAATCTTTAAACCCTTTCATGATCTCGGCAGCATCTTTTTTACTCTTTCCGGCATGCCGGAGTAAAGCAGTGTAATCGGCGAATGCCCTACGCCTGTCGGGGCTGATCGTGTAACTGGACAAGTCCGGATTCCCCATCGAAAGAGCCATTAAAATAGCTTCTTCGTATGCTTTGGGAATTTTCTTTCCGTCGGTTACCCGGTAGAAATGCGCAAACAATTGACAAAACTTACTTAAATCCTTATTGAGCAGCAAGCCGCAAAGTATATAATCCAATGTCATTTCGGGACTTCTCCCCGCATCCAGCACCCTGGCCATATCCGACAAGAAAGGACGTCCCCCGATAAAAAAATCGATCCTATCGTCAGGCAGCACACGTTCGGTTTGCGAAGCCTGCATCAGAGCACGCCGGTTTCTGATCCACTTTCCGTTCAGCATCGTCTGCTCCATAACCGACAGATATTTATCGGCCAAACGCTGATCCCCTTTCTGTATATTCAGATCGACCAGCCGCTTTAAAGTCCTGAAATTTATCCCCATAGGCGAAGCTATCGCAGCCTGCAACGTCCAATGCAAAGCCTCGTTCGGTATTTTCAGCCGATAATAGAACTCACTCCCCACCACACTGACATGGTATTCCAACCCCCTGGGCAAATACAGGCATCCGATTCCCCACACAGGATAATTGAACAACTTTTCCCCCAGCTCGCCTTTGCTGGCCAACGCCAGGCTCACATAAAAAAACTCCTCTCTCGACCATTGTTCCAGCTCATCCGCCACTTTCAGAACCTCGTCCCAATCGCCGCGCTCCACCGCCCGGTCCATTCGCAAAAAATGTTCCGTATTCTTCTGGTAGCAATACTTCACACCGAAAACACATCCCGCAACGATCACCGCCAACTCACACCAATAAAATAAGCGCTTTCCTTTTTTAGCCGATTTTTTTCCTAAATAAGCCAGCCCCATCAACAAAAAAACATACCCATACAAAAGCCGGAGCACATCCGACACCCCGCTACCAGTCCCGATTCGCGACAGTATATACAAATCCTCGCTCGGCATGATCCACATCCATCGCTGCCACAGAAAAGGATATACACACAACAGGAAAGCCCATAGCACCCAATAGCCGTAACGGACATTTCCCTTTGAATAAAACAATTCATACAATCCGAAAGTCAGATATAAAAAGATACAACCTCCGGACGGCAGCAGTAAATAAAAGAACGGGAAAAGCAAGGAAAATACCCCGCAGCGCACCTTTTGGTTTGAAACGGCAATATATCCCCACACCGACAAATAAAAAAACAAGACTCTCAGTACCTCGCTAAGGGATACCCCCATATAGCATTGCAATCCCCACACCAACAAGACAGGGATCACCGCAGGCAACAGCCAATTCCCGGGCACACCGAGCTTACCGCTAATCTTCCGTGTCACGATAAACATACCCAAAGCCATTAGCGTCATAATCGCCGCTCCCACCCAGCGCCACCGATAAAACTGCAACAGAAAATTACCTAAATACTCCGACCAGCCTCCGGGCTTGAGAAAAAATTGTCCGAGATACTCTCCATTCACCATAAACCAATCCGCCCCATACCAAAAACCGATATGCCCTCTCATTCCAATGAAATAAAAAAGATAGATCAAAGGAAATAAAAGATAAACGATATTCTCTTTCTTTATCATAGTCATTGTGGATTAAACGTTTATTGGGCATTGGTTACCGGGCCTTTGATCGCCTTTTCTAACTGGTAAGGCGAGATAGTGATCCGTCCCTTGATCAATTCCGGCACATTAAACGATTTCAGACATTGCCTGTAAAAATCCGGATTCTTTTGAGGAAGGACGAAAGGCTTATCCACCTTTCCATCCTCGTCCACATGAGCGAAATAAACATGCGTATATCCATTATCGATCCGCCGGCTGCTGAAAACGATCCAGCGCCCGGACGACGACCAAACGTGATAGCTCTCCGAATGCGGGCTGTTGATTACCCGTACATCGACCGGCCTGCCGGTTCGCAGATCGAGCATTTCCAAATCCGCTTCCTCATGATACACAGGAAAAACACCCCCGTCGGCTATCGAATAAAGTAAAAATCTTCCGTCAGGAGAAACAGACGGGTAAACCGTGCTTTTCTGCGTCACTTCCGGATCGATAACCGTTTCTACGCTATCGGCCAGCGTTCCGTCGGCCTCGTTGAATGCTACCCGGTAAATGCCGTATTTCAGTTGCTTATACTCCATAGGCATACTGCGTACCTTAGCCCGGCAGAAATACAGGTATTTCCCGTCGGGCGACCAGGCCGGAAAAGTTTCCCAATCGTCTTTGATAAGGAAACGGTTATCCGTCAGCACCTTATTGTTTTCTACATCATAGATCATCAAATCCGATACCAAATCATATACTTCGATCTTCTTTTCCCGAAAAGCATGAAAAGCCTGGTAGGTTTTACAATTCGAAAAAGCGATATACCTGCCGGACGGATGCCACATCCGGTAAGATCCCGGCGTAGCCGTAGCGGCGGTTTTGGTATTCACCCTCTTCACCGCACCGTGATCTACAACAATCGTCCCGGGATTGGTCTGACGCACATGAAACATAAACTTATCCGGAGAATAATTGTGAAAAGCATGACAATTTACACAATCGTTATTCGTCAGAGAGTAAGGCACAAAGACTTCTTCGTCGAACGACGACAATTCACGCTGATACAAACTTAGCCTCGATCCCAGCTCATACCCCGGCTCTATCAGCCGGTAAGCGATATAAGGATCGATAGAATCGGAAACCACTTTGATTTGAAAGGGGTTGTAACCTTTCCATTTCCCATCCTGCTGCGCATACACTTTCACCGCCAAAAAACCGTTCCCGATCTTTCCCAGCATACTGCGCCATTTTTTTAACGGAATCTGTATCCCGTCTTTCCCCCGGCACACCAGCAAAGGAGCATTCCCCTTACTGAATTCTACTTCCACCCGGTCGGCTCCCGGCACCTTGAAATTCAGGGGAGCGATATTCACCGGAATGGTCACAAACTGGTAATCGGGGAAAATATCCGGAAACTTCCCTACTTCCTCTACATTCGTCCTCTCTTTTCCACAACTGCACAAACACCCCCATATAAAAAACAATACAAATACTTTTCTCATTATTAGCACACACCTTAGGTCAAAAACGCTTTTCGAGTACAATTTACTGAATGGCTCTCCGCACACGCACCAGCTTTTCGAGCAGTCCCTCCAATAAATCGAGTTGCAGCATATTCGCACCGTCCGACTTTGCATTTTTCGGTTCCGGATGCGTTTCGATGAAAAGCCCGTCGGCTCCTACCGCGATTCCCGCCTTGGCAATCGTTTCGATCAGTTGCGGTTGTCCCCCCGTCACTCCGCATGCCTGGTTCGGCTGTTGCAGGGAATGGGTGGCATCCACAATCACAGGGCACTTACAACTTTCCTGCATAATACGGATTCCCCGGTAATCCACCACCAAATCCTGATAACCGAAAGTAGTCCCCCGTTCCGTAACCATCACATTGTCGCTCCCCGATTCCCGGATCTTATCCACCGCAAAACGCATCGCTTCCGGCGAAAGGAACTGTCCCTTCTTGATATTTACCATCCGTCCCGTTTGAGCGGCGGCCACCAGCAAATCGGTTTGCCGGCACAGGAAAGCGGGAATTTGCAGAATATCCACATATTCGGCAGCCATCACGACATCCTCTACGCTATGCACATCCGTCACCACCGGAATCTGGAAATCCCTTTTCACTTTTGCCAGCACCTTCAAAGCCTTCTCATCCCCGATCCCGGTAAAAGAATCCAGCCGCGAACGGTTTGCCTTCTTAAAAGAACCCTTAAAAACATAAGGAATCCCTAATCTATCGGTCAGCTCAGACACACGCTCCGCTATGTGCAACGCCATTTCCTCCCCCTCGATCACACAAGGCCCCGCCAATAGAAAAAACATATCCTGATCTGTTATCTCGCTTAATATCTTCATAATTATACATTTTATGCCGTTTTCATCCGGCGTTATTATCGTCCGTTTACTTATACTTCTTTTTCCACCAGGCTTTCAGCCTTTCCAATATTTTCAACTCCGAAGCGTTGCTTTGCGGCTTATAAAGCACCACATCTTTCAACTCCTCCGGCATAAACTCCATTTCCACAAAATGTCCCGGAAACTCATGGGCATACTTATAATCCTTACCGTAATTCAGCTCCTTCATCAATTTAGTCGGCGCATTCCTTAAATACAAAGGCACCTGAATGTTCCCGGTTTGTTTCACCAACGCCATCGCCTCATTGATCGCCATATAAGCCGAATTGCTTTTAGGAGAGGTAGCCAGATAGATCAAACATTCCGATAACGGAATCCTGGCTTCGGGCATACCGATCTTGTGCACAATATCGAAACAGGCATTCGCCAGCAACATAGCATTAGGATTGGCAAGTCCGATATCCTCCGAAGCCAGAATCATCAGGCGCCGGGCGATAAATTTCGGATCTTCCCCGCCTTCCAGCATCCTCGCCATATAATAAAGAGCTGCATTCGGATCGCTTCCCCTCACCGACTTGATCATGGCCGAAATAATATCGTAATGCTGTTCGCCGTCCTTATCGTACATCAAAGGATTTTCCTGCAACTCCCTACGCACCGTTTCATTATCGATAACGACCTGACCGCCGGATTGCGCATTCACCACCAACTCTAAAATATTCAGCAGCTTACGGGCATCTCCTCCGCTAAACGAAATCAATGCCTCTTTTTCCTTAACGACGATATTCTTTTCTTTCAGGTAAAAATCCTTCGCGATAGCCCGGTCGATCAATGCTTCCAGATCGGCTTTTTCCTGAGCTTTCAGCACATACACCTGGCAACGGGACAACAAGGGCGAAATCACCTCGAATGAAGGATTTTCAGTCGTTGCCCCGATCAGAGTAACCGTACCCTTCTCCACTGCAGCCAACAAAGAATCCTGTTGCGCTTTAGAAAAACGGTGAATTTCATCGATAAAAAGAATCGGATTAGGAGTATTGAAAAAACGCTGGCTTTCGGCTTTCTGAATCACTTCCCTCACATCCTTCACTCCCGAACTCACAGCGCTCAGCACATGAAACGGGCGGTTCAACTGCTCGGCAAGGATCATGGCCAGAGTGGTCTTTCCCACACCCGGAGGCCCCCACAGGATGAAAGACGAGACCACGCCCGATTCGATCATCTTACGCAACACTTTACCCGGCCCCACCAAATGCTGCTGCCCGATATAATCATCTAAAGTCTTCGGTCTCAACCGCTCCGCTAAAGGCTTATTTTCCATAATAATTCCGCAACTTTGAAAACAAAGATACAGATTTAACCGGAAAACCGGAAAGGAAACACAAAAAATACCATCCCCTCACCACCGAAAAAAGGTGTCCGGAAAAACACCGGACACCTTCCCCATGAAAAAGAAATATATAGTCTTCAACTATATCATTTTTTAGAAGTTCCGCTTTCCAAAATACTCACGATAGAGAACAGACAGAAACAAATAGCCCCCAATCCCACCAACACTCGGGCCGGAACGAAAAACGCCATATTGTACAAAGCCTCTTCAAACAGAAAAGCTCCGAAAAACAAAGCCAGCAAAGCCGTTATAATCGGAATGACCGGAATGCGGTTTGCCAAAGCATATTCCTGACGCCATACCTTGGCCAGCAGGATCACTTTACTCGAAATACTATAACACACCAATCCCAAACCGATCAGAATAAATCCCGTCGTACTGGCAGCCTGTCCGATCATTGAAAAAATGATCAGCAACCCCCAGATCACACAAACGCTTCCCATAAACAACACCAGTTTCGGCCAGCTCCTGCGATCGCGCTCCGTATAATCGTTCCGGATCTGCCGGGAAATACTCGCCACCAAAGCAATCAGGCTGGTACAAATACAAGCCAGGCCGCCCATCACCGAGCCGGCAACGAAATAATACGTTCCCACCTCTCCCCTGGACAAAAGAATGATCGCCCAAATCCAGGCTACCAAAGAAAAAAGGATTGTCAGACCGATCAAGACTTTCTCGGTCAAAGCCGAAAACCCTTCCCGGTTGATCGTCTGTTCCGCAGAACCGGAATTTACAGGAATAAGATAAAACTTCGTAGATGAGGTTGCAGCCGTAGCGACACAGGCCGTGATCAGCCCGATACCCGACACCACATGCCCCGACACGATAAAATTGGAATTACCGCCTGTGGAAAAAATCCAAATCCCCATAATCAGCGTAATCAAAGCCACTAAATAACCGAAACCGGGAATAATATACTTTAGCGTCGGATGAAATTTATGGATCAACTGCCGGATAATCGTTGCCGCCGTTGCATACAGCGCCAGACAAATAGAACCTAAGAAAAACACAACAGGCCCGGCCACCTCCCTCGCTGCGTCGTCTCCATACATCAAAATAAAACCTCCCAGGCAAAAGCAAATAAACGCCATCACCACCGGGATCGCCCTGAATAAAATACTGATACCGTGATTCATATATTTGTGTTTTAGTTTTCACGATATACGAATCGGAATATCAAAATGTTATCCTCTGCCACACAGATTTCGTTCACGCATCTCCCAAAGTCGCAAAACGATAATCGTTCACCATTTCGAGCAGTTTCTTCCCATACCGTTCCGCCACCTTCTTGCCGATTCCCGGAATGGAAAGCAATTCCCTGCCGTTCGTAGGCAAAATATTGGCAATTCCCAACAATGCCTTTTGATGCAACACGGTATAAACGGGCAAATTCATCGAAGCAGCCTCTTCCTTACGCCATTGCCTTAAAATCTGATATAGATCGGGATGAAGAATATCTTCCGGAACATCCACTTTATCCGAAATTTTACGGGCCTTCGCCTTAGGCTTCTCTATCATTGCCCTGGCTTTCGCCTGCAAATACCCCATAACGGAAAAACCACCGGCGGCGGCCTCCAATGTCGCCATTTTCACCTCCACCTCTTGCTGTAAACGTCCCAAAGCCTCGTTCAGCGACTTACGTACCTCCTTATTATCCACTTCCGGCTGGGTATCCTGCACCAGCGCAAACACCCGCCCCGTACGTTCCCGGAAATAAGCAAGCCCTTTAGCCACTCTCTCCCGCACCTGCCCGTCCTGTTCGGGCTCACGGCATTCATTTACCAACCGTTCCAATTGCATCTGAAACCTCTCGCCTACATCTTTCAGCTCATTGTGGCAAAACTCTCGTTCCGTACGGTAACGTTCCGTCAATTCCGGATACAGCCGCCATAAATGCTCGTTCAATATACGGCTCATATATTGCATTCGCCTCAACACCCCGTTATAGTCGAACAGCTCTTTCAATAATTGCAGGTAATACGCTCTCTTTGCATCTGCCAACTGCTCACGTCCCGGCTGTCCCTGCTCTATACCCTCCGTAAATTGCCTCACCACCTGATCGCAGATCAAAGCCCCGGTCCGCAAAGGCGAACTAAGCACCAAACCTTCCAATGTCTTGCAACGGCTCAAGGCCACATACACCTGCCCATGCGTAAAAGCAGCCCCTGCATCCACAATCGCCCGCTCAAAAGTAAGCCCCTGGCTTTTATGAATCGTAATCGCCCACGCCGTTTTTAAAGGATACTGCCGGAACACCCCCTCCACCGTTTCGGAGATCTCCTGTGTTTCGGCATCTATAGTATATTTTGTATTCGTCCACTCTTCTTTCGCCACCGTAATCGCCTCTCTCTCTTCCCCGCACCTCACCAGGATGTGGTCGGAACTGATCGCCGTGACACGCCCGATTTTCCCGTTGTAATAACGCTTTTCCGGCGAAGCATCGTTTTTCACAAACATAACCTGCGCCCCCTTTTTCAACACCAAATGCCGGTCGGTAGGAAAAGAATACTCCGGAAATTCGTCCACGATCTCCGCTTCATACGAATAAGCCTTTTCTTCCAACTCTTCCAGCTTCTCCCGGTTAATCTGCTGTGCCTGGTAATTATGAGTTGTCAGCGTGATATATCCCTCCGTATCGTCCGGACGGAAACCGGGAATATAACGCCGGTTCAACGCCTGCAAAGTCGCCTGATCCGCCCGGTTATCCCTCACTTTATTCAGCAAATCCAAAAAAAACGCATCCGTCTGCCGATATACCTGCGTCAATTCGATCCCCACATAAGGAACCTCTTGTAAAGCGCGGCTGCAAAAGAAAAAAGGCGAAGCATATCTTTCCTTCAATAAACTCCACTCATCGTCTTTCACCACAGGAGCAAGCTGTTGCAAATCGCCGATCATCAGCAATTGCACCCCGCCGAAAGGACGGGAACGGTCTTTGTAACGGCACAACACATCGCTCACCGCATCCAGCAAATCGGCCCTGACCATACTGATCTCATCGATCACCAGCAAATCGAGGCTGCGGATAATATTAATCTTTTCCCGGCTAAACTTATTCGTGTAACGCTTTTCGTTCTCCGCTCCCCCTTCCGCATTCCCCGGCACATAAGGCCCGAAAGGCAACTGAAAAAACGAATGAATCGTTACCCCTCCTGCATTGATCGCCGCCACACCCGTCGGTGCAACCACAATCATCCGTTTAGGAGAACGCCGTTTCAGCTCACGCAAAAAAGTAGTCTTACCCGTTCCCGCTTTCCCGGTCAAAAACACATTCGTCCCGGTATATTGCAGAAAATCAAAAGCAAGCTCTATTTGGGGATTCGTTTCCATTCCTTTCAAATTATTTAAACACCCTTACTCCCGGCAAAAATAACTAAATTTTACCCGATCCCCCACGATTTTCCACCCGATCTCACCCTAAAAAACACGAAACTCCTACTTTTCTTTTATGCTTAAAGCATTAACAATAGTAGTCCCTTCCCTATTATCCCCCCCATAGCATAACATCTCTAAAACATCCCCCGAACTACACTCAATATTCCTATCTATCCCCACCCATCGGCATTTAGAAATAAAAAAAGACTGCGTCAAAGCAGTCTCTATGAAAAACAACAGACATTTTTTTTAATCCTAATTTGCTTGATATATCACTGATTATAAATCCAATACAAACAATCTGTTGTATTTCATATACCAAAGGTACGATTTTGAAAGCAAATCACAACTATATCCCCGTCAATCCGTCCTCCGGGTCGGTTGTATTTCATATACCAAAGGTACGATTTTGAAAGCAAATCACAACTGCGGTGCTTGTGTTGTTCTGGCTTTGGGTGTTGTATTTCATATACCAAAGGTACGATTTTGAAAGCAAATCACAACCCCGGTAATAATCAGGGTTCAAAGGATTGAGTTGTATTTCATATACCAAAGGTACGATTTTGAAAGCAAATCACAACAAGGATTCGGTTCATTTGACTGTTTTTGTGTTGTATTTCATATACCAAAGGTACGATTTTGAAAGCAAATCACAACTCATACTCGATTGTTTCGTTTTCTACGAAGTTGTATTTCATATACCAAAGGTACGATTTTGAAAGCAAATCACAACTAAAAAACATCTAAAAACATTTGGTACAAGTTGTATTTCATATACCAAAGGTACGATTTTGAAAGCAAATCACAACAATCCGAAGCCTTGATTTCGAATTGACTAGTTGTATTTCATATACCAAAGGTACGATTTTGAAAGCAAATCACAACCGACACCCGATTCGCCCGTTACAACCCTGAGTTGTATTTCATATACCAAAGGTACGATTTTGAAAGCAAATCACAACAAAAAAGCGATATGCGTAAAAAAAAGCGATGTTGTATTTCATATACCAAAGGTACGATTTTGAAAGCAAATCACAACTACAAAACTTTGAAAAGTTCATAGAAACAGGTTGTATTTCATATACCAAAGGTACGATTTTGAAAGCAAATCACAACTATAAATCATTTACTTTATCATATCCATTTGTTGTATTTCATATACCAAAGGTACGATTTTGAAAGCAAATCACAACACGGATTACAGTTCGGGCAGTTGTTGAGAGTTGTATTTCATATACCAAAGGTACGATTTTGAAAGCAAATCACAACACCTTCAAATTGTTCTTGTGACCATTGAATGTTGTATTTCATATACCAAAGGTACGATTTTGAAAGCAAATCACAACTGATCGAGAACACACTTACCTTCGTTTGAGTTGTATTTCATATACCAAAGGTACGATTTTGAAAGCAAATCACAACGGATAGCCGCCGAAGCCGATATACCCTATGGTTGTATTTCATATACCAAAGGTACGATTTTGAAAGCAAATCACAACTGTTGTCTGAACGATTATTGCCCAAACTACGTTGTATTTCATATACCAAAGGTACGATTTTGAAAGCAAATCACAACCCTCAATGCCTTGTATCTCGGCGGAACTTGGTTGTATTTCATATACCAAAGGTACGATTTTGAAAGCAAATCACAACTGAGGGGAACGGTTTGAAAGATGCTGCGTTGTTGTATTTCATATACCAAAGGTACGATTTTGAAAGCAAATCACAACTATAATCCTGCTAATTGTAAGAGGGTTTTGTTGTATTTCATATACCAAAGGTACGATTTTGAAAGCAAATCACAACAAAAGCTGATGAATGTAGCTATGCCTCTACGTTGTATTTCATATACCAAAGGTACGATTTTGAAAGCAAATCACAACAAAACTGTAAACTATTGCTTTTCAAACCTTGTTGTATTTCATATACCAAAGGTACGATTTTGAAAGCAAATCACAACTGTCAGGATCTGCTTTCAATAAACGATCTAAGTTGTATTTCATATACCAAAGGTACGATTTTGAAAGCAAATCACAACCAAAACAAAGTCGAATTAGATGAGTGGTTGGTTGTATTTCATATACCAAAGGTACGATTTTGAAAGCAAATCACAACTCAAGTTCGGATGTGAGGTAAAATATATTTGTTGTATTTCATATACCAAAGGTACGATTTTGAAAGCAAATCACAACTACTGGTGGACGCAATGGCATCAATCAACCGTTGTATTTCATATACCAAAGGTACGATTTTGAAAGCAAATCACAACAAGCAGTTTTAAATCGGTAGTTTCCCCAAAGTTGTATTTCATATACCAAAGGTACGATTTTGAAAGCAAATCACAACGGCACTGTTGAACACCAGCAGGGCATTCCGTTGTATTTCATATACCAAAGGTACGATTTTGAAAGCAAATCACAACTACATTTGTTCGAAGGTTCGAGCGTGAGAAGTTGTATTTCATATACCAAAGGTACGATTTTGAAAGCAAATCACAACTATTATTCACTTTTAAAAGTATGGAATATTAGAATCGGATTATCATCTTCATCATTAAAGTTTTCTGCCATTTCACGCACATACTTCGGATAAATTGCGGTATCATCAGTATTTTGCTTAAAAGCTGATATTGCACTTCTATCCCAAATAGATATTATTGAATTACCAGACACAGATTTAAAAAGACATAAATCAGGTTTATATGTTGAGTATTGAGTAATATTAACACCTTTTTTATTTTTTTTATCCCAAAGAATGCCATTTACAATACCATTTCCAGTTGCAATATCAGCCAGTAAAAATCTATCATTTTCAAAAATATTCAAGAAACCAGGATTATATTTGTCTTCTTTAATAATATCTTGCCTTACTTTATAATAATCCCCATCCGCTTCCTTTAATCGTTTTGACAAATATTCTTTATCAATTTCCTCTTTATCATCAATTAAAAAATATGGCAAAGACACATTATCTTCATTAGAATATAATACATTTGAGAATAATTTAGTATAGACAACTTTTCCATTTCTGAAAATATAAGGATTATTTGAAAGCGTATAAGAAACATTTTCAGAAGACAAATAGGGATAACTTTCTATGCCATTTGACAAACTATAATCTTTGATATCAATAATAGAATATAGAAAATTATCATTCTTATTGGATTTGTGATAACAAAAAATTTGATCTTTATTTATCATCGTAGCTTTTGAAAAAAAACATAAATTCTTATTAGTATGTTTTATCTTGCTAAGATACTTGCCGTCCAATGTATATTTTTGAACTGTTAGCATTAATGGATCAAATAAATTTATCGTACTGTCATACGGATTAATATAGAAACCGCTTAATGACGAATATTCTTCCGGAGCACGTCCTTTTTTACTTATTGAACCTTTAAATTTTCCTTGTAAATCAAAAACTAAAATTTTCTGAACTGCTTTATCAT
>UQTM01000053.1 GCA_900544025.1 uncultured Odoribacter sp. | reverse complement strand
TTTTGTTAAAGACGATGTAGCGGAAGCCCTGAACGAAGCGGCAGAAGCCGGTTGCCAGCTTATCGATAAAGCTCCGCGCGACGGTGCAGAAGGATTGAAAATCGGTTTCCTGCATCCGAAATCAACCAACCGGGTATTAACTGAACTTTGCGGTAAAAAATAAACAAGTTACAAGGTTTACCGTCCGCCAAAATTCATAAGCCTATATTCATCTTCAATACAGACTTGTGAATTTTGTGGATTTAAAGAAGCCGGTAACTCAATAAACATTCAAACTAAAAAAACATGGCCACAAATCAAGATAAAGTAAAAAAACTGATCGACCTCCGGGTTGAAGCCAAATTAGGAGGCGGACAAAAAAGAATCGACTCTCAGCACCAAAAAGGTAAACTGACAGCCCGCGAACGCATCGACATGCTGCTCGACGACGGAAGCTTCGAAGAGTTCGATATGTTTGTAACCCATCGTTGTACCAACTTCGGTATGGAAAAAAATAAATTTTTGGGCGATGGCGTGGTAACGGGACAAGGAACGATAGACGGACGCATCGTATTTGTATTTGCACAGGATTTCACCGTATTCGGAGGAGCATTATCCGAAACTCTGGCACAGAAAATCTGTAAGGTAATGGATAAAGCCATGACGGTCGGAGCTCCGGTGATCGGATTGAACGACTCCGGCGGTGCACGTATTCAGGAAGGAGTGACCTCTCTGGCCGGATATGCCGAAATCTTTGAACGCAACATTCTGGCATCCGGCGTGATTCCTCAAATCTCCGCTATCTTCGGGCCTTGCGCAGGCGGAGCCGTATATTCTCCGGCATTGACGGACTTCATTCTGATGACCGAAGAAAATTCATATATGTTTGTCACCGGGCCGAAAGTGGTAAAAACGGTTACCGGAGAGGACATCTCTACCGAAGACCTCGGAGGAGCCCGCATTCACGCCAGTAAATCGGGTGTCGCCCACTTTATGGTGGAAAATGAAGAGGAAGGTATCCTGATCATCCGTAAACTATTATCTTATCTGCCTTCCAACAACCTGGAAGATGCTCCGATACTCGATTGCACCGATCCTATCGACCGGCTGGAGGATCGTTTGAATTCGATCATTCCGGACAATCCCAACCAGCCTTATAATATGCTGGAAGTGATCGAATCGATCGTCGATAACGGAGAATTCCTGGAAGTACATCAAAACTACGCTAAAAACATTATCGTAGGCTTCTGCCGCATGGGAGGTACCCCTGTAGGCGTTATAGCCAACCAGCCCAATTTCTATGCCGGAGTACTCGACATAGAGGCATCCCGCAAAGCGGCACGTTTCGTACGTTTCTGCGACTGTTTCAACATTTCGATCCTCACATTGGTCGATGTCCCGGGATTCTTGCCGGGTAAAGTACAGGAATACGGCGGTATCATCACTCACGGTGCGAAATTGATGTTCGCTTACGGCGAAGCGACCGTTCCGAAAGTGACCGTTACTTTACGTAAATCATACGGTGGAGCTCACGATGTGATGTCGTGTAAACAATTGCGCGGAGATTTCAACTACGCATGGCCTACGGCACAAATCGCCGTAATGGGAGCACAGGGAGCCATCGAAGTGCTTTACGGAAAAGAGATCGCGGCAATCACCGATCCGGAAGAAAAAGCAAAGTTCATCGCAGAGAAAACCGATTCTTACAACGAAGCTTTTGCCAACCCCTATCAGGCGGCTTCATTCGGATATATCGACGATATCATCGAACCGCGTAACACCCGTTTCCGGGTAATCCGGGCCTTCGAAAGCTTACGCACGAAGAAAGTGGTCAATCCACCCAAAAAACATAGTAACATACCTTTATAAAATAAAGAAATATGACAAGTTTAATCATGCTCATCTCAGATGCCGCAGCGGAAGCGGGTGGATATACGATATCTATCGTGAGTATTCTGGTGGTATTTATCTCCCTTGCCATTTTGGTCGTCATTTTTATGGGGATTCCCAAACTTTTGGAAATGAACATCAAAAACAAACTGAAAAAAGAAGGGAAAGCCGAAGAAGCTCAATCTGTGAACGTGGAAGCCGACGTCAATGTGGCTATCGCTATGGGACTTCACATGTATCTGAACGAGTTGCATGACGAGGAAAGTAATATTATCACGATTCGAAATGCACAAAAACAATATTCTCCATGGAGTTCTAAAATTTACGGTGTGCAAAACCAACCGCTGAGAAAATAATTAATGAAAAACGATTAAAACTATGAAGAAATATAAATTCAAAATCAACGGCCAGACCTACGAAGTCGAAATCGGTGAATTCGATGGAAACAATGCAAAAGTAGCCGTAAACGGAACTTCCTACGATGTCGAAATAGAGGGAGAAGATAAAAAAACAAAAACTCCTGTACTGGCCCGTAAACCGGTGGTAAACAAACCGGGCGAAGGTGAGATCAAGAAATCGGCAGATACGGGAAAAGCCTACAAAGTAAGTTCTCCGCTACCCGGAACAATCAAGAAAATTAATATTACCGTAGGCGCTACGGTAAAAGCAGGAGATTCCCTGATGATCATGGAAGCCATGAAAATGGACAACAACATCGTGTCTGAAAAAGGCGGTGTAGTAAAAACGATCAATGTCAAAGAGGGCGACTCCATCTTACAGGGAGATACTTTAGTAGAACTTGCATAAATACAAAGATATGAACAAACTTATTTTCATATTGCTGTCGTTCCTGTTCGTCATGGGCAATGAATATTGCCAGGCATCCGGGCACCGCAGCTTAAAAGAAGAGCTTGTCCATGGCAAGTGGGTCAATAAAACCGGAGGCTATATCCCCAATGCTGTCGGAGTATCCGACAGGACGGTTGACCGTTACAAAACCTATTCGTTTTTGGACGACGGCACTTTCACCATGGACTCTATCAAACAGCGTTACACGGGAACATGGACGCTGAACGGCGATACCGTAGTGATGAACTACAACCCGAAAGTAATCACCGAATTCAAGCAGAATTTAGACCCCAACGGAAACGGAGGCTACCTGACACACGATGTCACCGTAAATTTAGGTGAAAGAAAAGCCTGGTTTGCAGAAAATATGCTGCATTTCTCCTGCCCTACGATGAACGCCGTGCATAATTCCGACGCCGTTGCCGGAATGAAAAATTTCTGGGAATTTACGGGATTCGCCAACGCCACCTGGAAAAACCTGGTGATGATTTTGGTTGCTTTAGGGTTTATCTACCTTGCCATCCGGTTCGACTATGAACCGATGTTGCTGATCCCGATCGGGATGGGTATCATCATCGGAAACATTCCCTTCTATATGGGCGAAGCGTTTAACCTGAAATTAGGAATCTATGAGCCGGGATCGGTATTGAACATCCTGTATTCCGGAGTGATCAACGGCTGGTATCCGCCTTTGATCTTCCTGGGAATCGGTGCAATGACCGACTTCTCCTCGCTGATTTCCAACCCGCGGTTAATGCTTTTGGGAGCAGCCGCCCAGTTAGGTATTTTCGTCACCTTCCTCGGTGCTCTCTGGTTAGGATTCGCCCCGCCCGAAGCTGCCGCGATCGGTATTATCGGCGGAGCCGACGGTCCTACCGCCATCTTCCTGTCGTCTAAACTGGCTAACGGTGTCAATATGCTGGCCGACGGAACGTTGGTAAAAAACCTGATCGGACCGATCGCCATTGCCGCCTATTCATACATGGCATTGGTTCCGGTGATCCAGCCACCTGTAATCAATTTGCTGACCACCAAAAAAGAACGGAAAATCAAGATGCGTGCTCCGCGTGCCGTAAGCCGTTTGGAGAAACAGCTATTCCCTATTATCGGCTTGCTGCTGACCGCCTTTATCGCGCCTTCGGCACTGCCGTTGTTAGGAATGTTATTCTTCGGTAACCTATTGAAAGAATCTACGGTAACCAACCGGTTGGCCAACACCGCCAGCAACGCATTGATCGATATTATCACCATGCTGCTGGGTATCACCGTAGGAGCTTCTACACAGGCCGACGTATTCCTGACTGAGACTTCGATCAAGATTTTCGTTCTGGGAGCATTCTCATTCGTTATCGCAACGGCAGGTGGTGTACTGGTAGGTAAACTGATGAACCTGTTATCGCCGAAAGACAACCCGATCAACCCGATGATCGGAGCTGCCGGAGTTTCGGCTGTGCCCGACAGTGCCCGCGTGGTACAGAACATGGGATTGAAAAACGATCCCACCAACTATCTGCTGATGCACGCCATGGCTCCTAACGTATCGGGAGTAATCGGCTCGGCCGTAGCTGCGGGAACCCTGTTAAGCTTCCTGATGTAATAAATTCCCCTCCCTTCCATAGGGAGGTAACTCCTATAAAGTCTGTAAAGTCTAAACCCTTTGCAGACTTTTTTTACTATCTTTGCTCAAGCTCCCGGCATAAACGGGAATGATAAACTTTTAATCTGATTGTAATATTATGATTCGTGGTTTTGGAAGCGACAATTTCTCCGGAGTCCTGCCGGAAGTGTTCAAAGCATTGGAAGAAGCATCTTACGGGCATCAGCATTCTTACGGAGAAGATATCCATACGGAAAAAGCGAAACAGGATTTTAAAGCTATTTTCGGAGAAAATGTAGATGTCTATTTCGTTTACAACGGTACGGGGGCAAACATCCTCAGCCTGTCCGCCTTCACCCATTCTTACAATTCCGTGATATGCGCGGAAACCGCCCATATCAACGTGGACGAATGCGGAGCGATAGAAAAGCAAACGGGATGCAAACTGCTGACCGTCCCTACTTTCGACGGAAAACTGAATGTCGGGCTGATTCAAAACCACATGAACCATTTCGGCGACCAGCACCATACTCAGCCGAAAATCATTTCTATCACTCAATGCACGGAACTGGGCACAGCCTATACGCTGGCCGAGTTAAAGGAAATCTGCGATTTCGCCCATGCTCACGGATTATTCGTACACATGGACGGAGCACGTCTTTCCAATGCCGTCGCCTATTTGGGGTGTACGCCCGCAGAAATGACAGCCGGGGTCGGGATAGACGTCCTCAGTTTCGGAGGTACTAAAAACGGAATGATGTTCGGAGAAGCCGTGATATTTTTCAACAGCTCTTTTTCTAAAGAAGTAAAATATATCCGCAAACAACTGATGCAGCTACACTCTAAAAGCCGATATATCGCCGTCCAGTTTTCAGCCGTACTGAAAAACGGGTTATGGCTGAAAACCGCAGCCCACGCAAACGCCATGGCGCAGCGACTGGCAAAAGAAGCCGCGACCATTCCGGGCGTGAAGATCACCCAGGAGGTACAGGGCAATGAGATATTCGCTATCATCCCCAGAGAAAAGATCAAGCTGCTGCAGGAAGAATGTTTCTTTTATGTGTGGGATGAAAATGCTTCGGAAGTACGCTGGGTATGCTCTTTCGATACAACGGAAAGCGACATCGTCGAATTTACAAACCTGCTACGGAAAGAACTTTGCTAACCCTCCCGGAACAACCGGGTCTCTGCTTCTATGACACACCGATTTATACAGACAGAAGACGGTAGCACCACGCTTTATGTTCCGGAACTGAACGAGCACTACCATTCGATACACGGAGCGATACAGGAATCTGTGCACATCTTCATCCGGGCGGGGATAGAACATTACCGGGAAAATGTATCCGTTTCCCCGGCTCCCTTACGGATTCTCGAAGCCGGGTTCGGTACGGGGCTGAATGCTTACTTAACTTTAGCCTATGCCACAGCGCAGGACATTCCTGTGGTTTACCACAGCCTTGAAAAATATCCGCTCACACCGGATGAGGCCGCACAATTAAACTATGCGGAATGTATCCCCTACCCCTGTCCGGAACATTTCAGCCGCTTACACGCAGCTCCCTGGGAAACGCCCACGGCGATTACGCCCGTCTTTTCCCTTTGCAAACACCGCCAGGATTTACGGGACACTCATTTCCCGCCCGAATTCGATATTGTCTTTTTCGACGCTTTCAATCCCGATGTTCAGCCGCACCTCTGGACTGCGGAAGTATTCCGCCGGTTTTCCGACGCCTTGAAGCCCGGCGGCATACTCGTCACCTATTGTGTGAAAGGCATTGTCAAGCAAGCTCTCCGGCAAGTGGGATTCAGCCTGAAACGCCTGCCCGGCCCTCCCGGGAAACGCGAAATGCTCCGGGCCACCAAATTTACCCCGCTGGAAACCGATAAACCTTAATTTTATGAACTTGCCGGAAATCAAACAACTACTGGACGAGAAATACCTGGAATATTGCAAATCGGATTTTTTCATCGAAACCGATCCGATCCAAATTCCCAAAATGTTCGAAGAAAAAGAGGACATCGAAATTGCCGGATTTCTGGCAGCTTCTCTGGCCTGGGGACAGCGTCCCACCATTATCAAAAAATGCAAGGAATTGATGCAACTGATGGACTATGCCCCGGCGGATTTCATCCGTCACGCCGGAGAATCCGATCTGGAGCGGTTTTGTCATTTCAAGCACCGTACCTTCAATGCCTACGACTGCCGCTATTTCATCCGTTCCCTATCGAACATTTACCGGTATCACGGTGGTTTGGAATCCGTATTCACAGCAGGTTGGAAAGAAACCCACGATATGTTCGCCGTTTTACGCCACTGGCATGCCGTATTCACCGAACTCCCGGCGGAAAACCGGGTACTGCGCCACATTGCCGACACCGGCAAAGGCTCTGCCGCCAAGCGCGTCAATATGTATCTGCGCTGGATGGTCCGCAGCGACCAGAGCGGCATCGACTTCGGGCTGTGGAAAGAAATTCCCGCATCCGCCCTGCTCATTCCGCTCGATCTGCATACCGGCAATGTCAGCAGGCAGCTGGGATTGCTCACCCGCAATCAAAACGATAGCCGGGCGGTACAGGAACTCACGGAACGCCTCCGGGAATTCGATCCCGCCGACCCGATCCGATACGATTTCGCCCTGTTCGGCTTAGGGGCTTTTAAAGAAAAGGCATAACGATCCGCTTTGCACTTTTCCCGGCCACCCATAAAAGAATCGCCCGTTTAGAAAAGCTCATTGCATCATAACATAACAAAAGCGGGAAAGCCTTTCCGGACTTTCCCGCTTTTTTATTCTCTTCACGTGAAATCAAAACTTGTTTTCGTGCACTTTGCTTTCGTCCCACTTATCCTTCGGGCTATGAGGCATAGCGGGATAACCCACGGGGATCACGCAAAGCGGTTTGATATGCTCCGGCAAAGCGGTGTATCGGCTTACCACGGCCATACGGTCGTCATACGGGTAAGCTGCCGTCCAGACTGCACCTAATTCCAATGCTTCCGCAGCCAGCAATATATTTTGAGTGGCTGCCGAGCAATCCAGATACCAATAAGACGATTTTGTCGTATCGCCGCAAACCACAATCGCCATAGGCGCATGGGTCAGCATCTTGGCATAAGGCAGGGCGGCGGCCATAGAATCGAGCGCAGCGCGGTCGGTTACAACCACAAACTCCCAGGGACGGATATCCTTACCGCTGGGGGCAGCCATTCCGGCTTTCAGCAAAGTCTGCACCTTCTCTTTCTCTACCGGCTTCGGCAAATATTTTCTCACACTTTTCCGCGACATTATATTCTCTATCGCATCCTGTGTCTGTATTTTCTTTTCATTGTTCCCGCTGTTGCATGAAGTCGCCATAATCGTCAGTATTAATGCTATAAAACCTATCGTTCTCATCTTTATACTATTTAATCGGTTCATTGTTTCTGTTTTCCATTCGTTCTTTGGCAAGGCTATAAAAAGGCATGCGCTGTTCCCGGTGCTTACACACGAAATCGCGTATCTCGTCATCGGCAAGATGGCTCACCATCGGGCGCTTGTGCTTTCCCCGGATCAGCCGTTCGGTGATCGTATCCACGTCCGTATCTATAAAGACAGTATGCCCCTGCGCATTCATATACTCCATATTATCGTTGAAGCAAGGCGTCCCGCCCCCGGTCGATAATACGAAATCCTTATACAATTCGCACACTTCTTTCAGGTATCTGGTTTCCAGTTTTCGAAACCCGGCTTCTCCCACAGCGGCAAAAATCTCCGGAATCGTCCGTTTTTCCCGATCTACGATATAAGCATCCAAATCTATGAAACGGATACCCAGCTCTTCTGCCATGCTTTTACCCCGGCGGGGTTTTCCGCAAGCCATATAACCTACTAAAAAATATTTCATACCTTGCTCTCGTCTATCTTTCCCCCTCCTGTCTCTCCCTTCTTATTTATATATATCGATTCGTTCTCCGTCCCTCTCCGCGGTCTTCCCCACCTGAACCGGCATTTTTATTCAAAATCCAATTTCATCTGTTCGTCTTCCGCCACATCTTCCGGATTGGTAATCTCAAACTCCACATTATTGTTGATCTCCTGCTCTTCTTCCTTTAGCAAAGGCTCGGTTTCCCGGATTTCCTTCACTTCAAAAGTCGTCAGCCGCTTCCCTCTCGCCTTATAAGATTTCTCGGCGATAAATTCATCGGCAACGATCACTTCCGCCGGACGGTTTTCATAACGCCCGCCGAATACGATCTCAAAACGCGGATGCCGTTCACTGCTCAGGCACACCAAACGCGACCCTTCGGTATCACCGATAATCGAATTCAATTTAGCTGAATCTTCGAAACGGAAACGCTTCAGGTAATAATACTGCTGCTCTGCATCATAAAAGACGGCCGACCACACCGTATCGGGATTGTATTTTTCCAAAATCAGGTAACCGTCGTCATAATGATTGCCCAAATCGAAATCGGAAGTATAAAACGTTCCGTTCTTATTCACCACCAAAATACGTTCCTCTCCCTGGAATTCTCCCAGATATTTACCCCGCTCGTCGGTATTCAGCCGGAACACATCCTCGTCGAACCATATCTTGCGGCCTCCCAAAGTGGACACGCCTTTTTGTACCACACTGATCTTATGAATATCGTTCTTCGACAGCGTATTCCCTTGCGAATCCCGCCCTTTAATGGCTAAAGTGGCAAAATCATACTCGAAAACCAGCTTCTTCAGGCTGGGTTTGGGCTTCAGGCACACCTTAATCACTTCCGCCTCCCCGTTCGGATTGGCCGAAAAATGAAGCACCCGCGAACCGGCGGTTCCTTTCGTCAGATTATAGACCTTGTCCCGGGTTACTCCCGTCACGTTGAACCGCTTCGCATAAGCCACTCCGTAACGTCCGTCCCGGTACACCACATTGTAGATCGTGCGCTTATCGTTTTTCTTGAATACATTCACATACAGCACATCTTTTCCTACAAATATCTTATCCGCCACCTTCGTCACGTAATAACTGCCGTCTTTCTTAAAGATAATCACCTCGTCCATATCGGAACATTCACAAATGAACTCGTCCTTTTTCAAGGCCGTCCCGATAAACCCTTCTTCCCGGTTTATATATAGCTTTTCATTGGCAATCACCACCTTAGCCGCTTCGATGTTCTCGAAATTCCGGATTTCGGTTTTCCGTTCCCGGCCTTTACCGAATTTGGTACGGATCCGTTCATAATAAGCAATCGTATATTCGATGATATGCTCGATATTATTCTTCACCTGCTCGATTTCGTTTTCCAGATTCTGTATCTTCTTATCCGCTTCTTCCGAATCGAATTTAAAAATCCGCTTCATCCGGATCTCGAACAACTTCAAAATATCCTCGTCCGTCACCTCCCGGTAGAAATTCCCGACAAAAGGTTTCAGGCGCTTTCTCACATGCGGAATAGCCGCCTCGCCCGATTCACTCTCCTCGTATTCCTTATCTTTATAAATTTTCTGCTCGATAAATATTCTTTCCAGAGAAGCAAAATGCCACTCCTCCCTTAATTCTGCCAAACGAATCTCCAATTCCAGCTGCAACAATTTCACGGTATCGTCGGCCGACTGCCGTAAAATATCGGAAATAGGCATAAAACACGGCTTGTCGTTCTCGATCACACAGGAATTCGGTGAAATCGACAACTCGCAATCCGTAAAAGCATACAGGGCGTCGATGGTCTTATCGGAAGAAACACCCGGCGCCAAATGAATCAGGATTTCCACATTCGCCGCCGTGTTATCGTCGATTTTCTTTATCTTGATCTTCCCCTTATCGTTTGCTTTGATAACGCTGTCTATCAGCGAAGAGGTGGTGCGTCCGTAAGGAATCTCGGTAATTTTCAGTACCTTATTGTTATTGTCCTTCTCGATCCGGGCACGGATTTTCACATTCCCCCCCCTCAATCCGTCGTTATATTTCGCCACGTCGATCATCCCTCCGGTCGGAAAATCGGGATACAAAACAAAATCCTCGTGTTTCAGGTGAGCGATACAGGCATCGATCAATTCGATAAAATTATGCGGCAAAATCTTCGAAGCCAGTCCCACGGCAATCCCTTCCACCCCCTGCGCAAGCAGCAACGGGAACTTCACCGGCAAAGTAACCGGCTCCCGGTTTCGTCCGTCGTAAGAAGGCTTCCAGATCGTAGTCTTCGGATTGAACACCACCTCCAGAGCGAATTTCGACAAGCGGGCTTCGATATAACGGGGAGCGGCGGCAGAGTCTCCGGTAAGGATATTCCCCCAATTTCCCTGGCAATCCACCAGCAAGTCTTTCTGTCCCAATTGCACCAGGGCATCCCCGATAGAAGCATCCCCGTGGGGGTGGTATTTCATGGTATTACCGATCACGTTCGCCACCTTATTATAGCGTCCGTCGTCCAGTTCCCTCATAGAATGCAGAATACGCCTCTGCACGGGTTTCAGCCCGTCGTTCACATAAGGTACGGCACGCTCTAAAATAACATACGACGCATAATCCAAAAACCACTTTTCATACATCCCCGATAGATGCTGGATCGAACGGATATGCCCGTGTTCTTCCTGTCCTCCCACATTTACTTCCGTCACCTCGTCTTCCTCCTCCTGTTCCTTTCCCGGCTCAATATTCAAATCTTCAATATCAATTATATCTTCTGCCATCCGACTTTAAATTTTGCAACAATTATCTCAATTCGTCCTTTTCAATATACAGGTTATCGATAATAAAATCCTGACGTTCCGGGGTATTTTTTCCCATATAATAACTCAACACCTCATCGATCGAATCTCCTCTTGAAATACGCACCGGCTCCAGACGGATGTCTTTTCCGATAAAATGCTGGAACTCGTTCGGAGAAATTTCCCCCAGCCCTTTAAACCGGGTGATCTCCGGCTTCGGGCCTAATTTCTTTATGGCATCTTCCCGCTCACGATCCGAATAGCAATAACGGGTTTCCTTTTTATTCCGCACCCGGAACAAAGGCGTTTGCAGAATATACACATGCCCCCCCCTCACCAGATCGGGGAAAAATTGCAGGAAAAACGTCAGCAACAGCAAACGGATATGCATTCCATCCACATCGGCATCCGTAGCGATAATCACATTGTTATAGCGCAAATCTTCCAACCCGTTCTCGATATTCAAAGCCGCCTGCAAAAGATTGAATTCCTCGTTCTCATACACCACCTTTTTCGTCAATCCATAAGAATTTAAAGGCTTTCCTCTCAAGCTGAACACCGCCTGGGTATTCACGTTCCGTGATTTGGTGATGGAACCGCTCGCAGAATCTCCCTCGGTAATAAAAATAGACGACTCATTCTTTTGCTCGTGGCTGGAGTTGAAATGCACCCGGCAATCCCGCAATTTACGGTTATGCAGGCTGACCTGCTTGGCACGCTCACGGGCAATTTTCTGTACGCCGGACATCGCTTTGCGCTCTTTTTCCGTCTCTACGATCTTTCGCAACAGCAATTCGGCCGTATCCGGATTACGGTGCAGGTAATTATCCAGCTCCTTGGTAATGAAATCCATAATAAAGTTCCTCACCGTAGGTCCGTCGGGCCCGATATCCTTCGAGCCTAATTTAGTCTTTGTCTGCGACTCGAACACTGGCTCCTGCACCTTGATGCTAATGGCTCCGATAATCGAAGTGCGAATATCGGCTATATCGAAATCTTTTTTATAAAAATCACGGATACATTTGGCAATCGCTTCCCGGAAAGCATTTAAATGGGTTCCCCCCTGGGTAGTGTGCTGCCCGTTCACGAACGAATAATATTCCTCTCCATACTGCCGCCCGTGTGTCATGGCCATCTCGATATCGTCCCCTTTCAGGTGGATCACCGGATAAAGCCCTTCTCCGTTCATATTTTCCATCAGCAGGTCATACAAACCCCGTTTCGAAAAATATTTATGTCCGTTGAACACGATCGTCAGCCCCGTATTCAGAAATACATAATTCTTAACCATCGCCTCCAGATATTCGGCAATGTAATGGTAATTACCGAAAATTTCTTTATCGGCATAAAAAATCACCTGCGTACCGTTCGGCTCGGAAGTCGGCTCGATATCGTGCTCTTCGAGAATCTTGGCCTGGCTATAATGCACATATTTAGTTTCGCCGTCGCGGAAAGACTGTATTTCGAAACTTTCCGACAGGGCATTTACGGCCTTGATTCCCACACCGTTCAAACCTACCGACTTTTTGAAAGCTTCCGAATCGTACTTTGCACCGGTATTCATCTTGGAAGAGGCATCCACCAGTTTCCCCAACGGAATCCCCCGGCCGAAATCCCTCACCGTCACCTTCCGGTCTTCCACCTTGATCCTGATTTCCGTACCGCATCCCATGGCAAACTCATCGATCGAGTTATCCACCACCTCTTTCACCAAAATATAAATACCGTCGTCAGGAGCCGACCCATCCCCCAATTTTCCAATATACATACCCGGACGCCTACGGATATGTTCCTGCCAGTCTAACGTCTTTATGGAATCCTCTGAATAGTTTTCTACCATGTTTTATACATTTTCTACATGCCATGCAAAGTTAAAAAAAAACAGCACCACAAAAATATTTTTTCGGGCATTTTGTGGCGGGAAATAAGGAAAAAAATGAAATAACCTGCTCTGAAACGCATCCAGAACAGGCTATATAAATTCTACTGCCTCACTTTTATACGGTCACACTTTTTCAGTGTTATACTTTCGTTTTCAAATCGAATCCGGAAAATACAAACCGGCTAAAAATCAAATGACTAAAATATCCACACGTTCCTGTTATCAGCTCTATTTGGTAACAGCCTCACGTTTCCGCCGCCTCCAAAAATCACCGTTGGAACGGCTTCCCCGGAACGGCTTGTTTTCCCTGGCTTTAGCCTTCATTTTATCTTCGGCCTCTTTCTGAGCGGCCATACCGGCCTCCGAAACAAAAGCATGGTCTTCCACCACGGGAATACTTTTACCGATCAGCTTTTGAATATCTTTCAGCAAAGGCCGTTCCTCCGCACTGCAAAACGAAACGGCCACACCGCTATGTCCGGCGCGTCCCGTACGCCCGATACGGTGTACGTATGTTTCGGGCACATTCGGCAAATCGTTATTGAACACATGGCTCAACTCGTCCACGTCGATCCCCCTGGCTGCAATATCCGTCGCAACCAGTACCTTGATCCGGTGTCCCTTAAAATTCGTCAAGGCTTTCTGCCGCGCTCCCTGCGACTTCTCGCCGTGGATAGAATCGGCGGAAATTCCGGCCTTATTCAGAAAACGGGCAATCTTATCCGCTCCGTATTTTGTACGCGAAAACACCAAAGCGGAACCGATATCCGGATTTTTCAACAATTCGATCAGCAAACTCTTTTTATCCTCTTTTTCCACAAAATAAACCGATTGCTCGATCATATCCACCGTCGAGGACGGCGGCGTTACCGCCACTTTCTCCGGCCGGTACAGCATGGAATCGGCAAGCTTGGCAATTTCAGGCGGCATAGTCGCCGAAAAGAATAAGGTCTGCCTTTGTTTCGGCAACAAGGGAAGAATCCGCTTAATATCGTGAATAAATCCCATATCCAGCATCCGGTCGGCCTCGTCCAGTACAAAGTATTCCAATGCCTGCAAATCGACAAACTTCTGCCCGATCAAATCGAGCAAACGTCCCGGCGTCGCCACCAAGATATCCACCCCTTTTCTCAACGTCTCCACTTGCGGTACCTGCGAAACCCCGCCGAAAATAACCGTATGTCTCAATTTTGTATATCGTCCGTATGCCGTGAAACTTTCGCCGATCTGAATGGCGAGTTCCCGTGTCGGTGTCAGCACCAGCGCCTTGATCGCCCGTCGTCCGGCAGGCGCATCCCGCTTAGTTAAATGCTGCAATATAGGTATAGAAAAGGCGGCAGTTTTCCCTGTCCCTGTCTGTGCACAACCTAATAAATCTTTCCCTGCTAAAACGATTGGAATTGCTTTCGCCTGAATCGGCGTCGGTGTTTCATACCCCTCCTGTTGTAAAGCCTCAAGAATGGGCTTTATCAAATTCAAATTTTCAAATGTCATCAAATATATGGCTCTCTCAGCCTGCTTAAATCAATAATTCCGTAAAGATACTCTTTTTTTCTGAAGAAACCAAAACAGCACACTCCCACACCCGATAGAACAAAATCCCCCATCTCCCGGAATACGAAAAAACAAGAATACCATTCCTCTCAACTCAACGCTTCCAGCAATTCCTCATCGTTCAGCGGCACAGTGGCCGAAACTCCGACGACAGCATCCGCCAAACGCTGTTTACGCTCCTGGATAGCCAGTATTTTTTCTTCCAAAGTTCCTGCGGTAATAAAACGATACACAAAGACAGCCTGCTTTTGTCCCATACGGTGGGCACGGCTTACGGCCTGATTCTCGGCTGCGAGATTCCACCACGGATCGAGGATAAAAACATAATCGGCCTCCGTCAGATTCAGTCCCACTCCTCCGGCTTTCAACGAAATTAAAAACAACTGACAGGCCGCATCGGAAGCAAACCGCCGGATTTCCCGCTCGCGGTCGGCAGTCGTACCCGTCAGCATCGTATAGTTCCATCCCCTTTGTTCCACTTCCCCGGCTACCAGATTCAGGTATTTTACGAACGACGAAAATACCAGCACTTTATGCCCCGCCCCGATCACTTCGCCCAGCATCCGGAATACCTCCCGGAATTTTCCGGATTCCCCGGCATACTCCGGCTCGACCAGACGCGGATGATTGGCGATCTGCCGCAGGCGGATCAACGCTTTCAGCACCATAAAATCGCTGCGCAATTCTTCCTGCCTTTCCCGTTTTCCCAAAATATAATTCCTCACACGCGATTGCTCTTCCTCGTACATCTTTTGCTGTCCCTCTTCCGGCTCGCAGATCACCAGTTCGGAAGTCAGTTCCGGCAGCTCTGCCAGCACTTCCTCTTTCGTACGCCTCAAAACATAAGGTGCGATCAGCTTGCGCAGGGCCACACTCATCCGTCCCCCGACATCGGCCAGAATGGGGCGGATAAAATGCACCTTAAAAAAATGATGCGTCCCCAACAGATTCCGGTTTACCAGATTCATTATCGCCCATAGGTCGCTCAGTGAATTTTCGACAGGAGTACCGGACAGCGCAAGAAACCATTTTCCCCGGACCCGTAGCACGGCCTGATGTATCTGCGAGCCGGGATTTTTCAAAGTCTGAGCTTCGTCGGCGACCACAAAACCGAAAGACAGCCGGGAAAAATAATCGATATCGTTGCGTAAGGTGTGATACGTCACGATCACCACATCCGAACGCTGCAAATAAGGACGCAACTCCAGCCGGTTTTGCCCGGCATAAATCGTCACACTCAACTGGGGAGCAAATTTCCTGAACTCATTCCGCCAGTTATGCACCAACGAGGCAGGCACAACCACCAGATTCGTTTGAAATTCCGGTTTCCCGGAATCCTCCGGAGCTTTTTCCGGCTCCGTCGCCGTTTCAAAAAGATTTAACTGTAAACCCGGTTCCGCAACAGGCCGGGATACCGGCCTCCTAACTCCTTCCTGTTTGTATTTCAATAACAAGGCAATGGTCTGTAACGTCTTTCCCAATCCCATATCGTCCGCCAGGCAACCACCCAGCCGGTTACGGTAAAGCCCGTATAGCCACTCATACCCTTCGCGCTGGTAGGGGCGCAACTCCGCCCTCAGCCCATCGGGTAAAGCCACTTCTCCATCGATCCGACTGCCGTCTCCGGTTTGGACGGGCAAACCGGGGAGCTGCTTCAATAAAGTATATTGGCTTTTATGCAAAAACAATACATTCCCTTTAGCCTGAGCGAACAAAAGCACATCGGAATAGGCGGCGAACCATTCTTCGGGGATCAGGAACACCGTTCCATCCTCCAGCACATATTCCCGCCTTCCGTTCAGGATACAATCCCGGAAACGGATCAAAGGGATACGGCATCCGTCGGAAAGTACCACTTCGGCACGCAACTGAAACCAGTCCGGGCTTTCCTGTTCGGAATATTCCACCTCCCAAGTTCCCGTATAGAATTTCTTTCGTAAAGATTTTTGAGTAAAACCGATACCCAAGCGCTGTAATTCCTGCCGGTGTTCCCGCACCCAATCCACCGTTCGCTGCCAGGCCTGGACGGTTTCCTCCTCCATTTCCGGGCGGTTTTCCGTTGTATCCCGGCCGGACACATAGAGTTCCCTGTCCACCTCGTTCACCCGGAAACAACCCCCTCCCTGCTCCGTAAGCCCCAAAGCCGTCAATTTTTCAACCTGCCGCCGTTCCCAGTCCGTATCCCGGACCACTTTATAAAAAGCATAGGAATCTCCTTCCGTACAAAGCTCCACCAGCACTTTCCGGGCAGACCAGGCCGGAACACGCTGCTTGCCGTAACAAAATTCCAATGCCAGCACAGGCATGGCGAACACCTCCTGTTCCAGCGACAGTTCCGCACTTTTCTCCACCTCCCTCACGATCACTTCGAATCCCTGCACCTCAATCTCTTCCTGCCGGATATTTTTCAAAATGAACTTCCGGAAATACTCCGCCTCTTTTGCTTTAGGGATCAGCACTTCGCGCTTTTGTAAGAACGGTAAAAGCCTCTGTCCGTCGAAATCATCCTGAAAACGGAACAACTGCCTCCCCAAAAGAATCCGGCAAGGAAAACGGGTCAGGACCTTCAACGCATAATCCCCCGGATAAAAAACGCGTTCCCCGTCGGCCAGCCGCAAAACATAACGCGTATAATCCCCGTTACGCTCGAATTTCAGCAATGCCCGGAGTCTTCCCGGCTGCAAAAAAATACGCTCGTTCTTATAAAAATTGTCCAGCCTGCTCCCCCGCATAAACAAAGGCAATCCGGCAGCGGTCAGCTCATCCAGCACCTGGGCGACATATTTTTCGATATAAGGCTGAATATGCATCCGGATATAATCTTCGTCCACCTTTTGCAAAAACAGGCGTTCGTCTTTGTACTTCTTCCGGCCGAATTGCTGGTAAAGTGCCGAAGAATCGTATTTACGAATGATCGCAGCGATCTTCTTTACAGCAGGAAGCACCTCAATATCCTCCTCCCCGGTATATCTTCCCGAAGTCAGGAAAAAATCCCCGGCATCCTTTGCCGGACTGGCATACACCACCCAGCAATTCCATTTCTTCTCGTAGGATAAAGTAAAAATAATAAGTTCCATGATCTGTGCTCCCGTCGCTAAAAACAAGGGGTGCAAATTTAGAAAAATCCGCAATGCGACAAAATAATGCGGCGAAGGAAAAAATGATTTTACCCTTCGCCGCACGGAAACCGCCGGCAGATCATCGTTTTTCTGCCTGCAAATCCAATACGATCGCCTCGAAAGGCCGTAATTCCGCTTGTTTTCCCTTCAAGCTCATCCCTTCCTGCCCATAATTGTTCACCACGATCCGGGCATCGCCTGACTCCAGTCCGATCCGGGCAACCGCAGGCTTAGGCGTAAAATTCAGCATAATCAGAAAACGCTGCCTCGCTCCTTCCCGCAAATAACTATATACAAAGAGATTGTCCTCGTCCAACAGTTTATAATCCCCATAGATCAACCCCCGGTTAGCCTTGCGGAAAGCAATCAATTTACGAAAATAGTTCAATACGGAACCGGGATCTCTTTCCTCCGCCGCAACATTCACTTTCGGATAATTACCGTTCACCTTCAGCCAGGGCGTTCCGGTCGTAAACCCGGCATGCAACTTGTTATCCCATTGAAAAGGAGTCCGGGCATTGTCGCGCGACACCCGTCCCTGTTCTGCCAAAAAAGCCTCCACATCTCCTTTTCCCCGTTTCAGCCGTGCAAACTGATTGCGGGTGGCGATATCGTTATAATCCTCGATCTTCCTGAATCCGGCATTCGACATGCCGATTTCATCCCCGGCATACCAATAGGGAGTTCCCCGCATGGTCAATAAAAAGGTGGCCAGCAACCGTGCCGATATTTCCCTGAACTCCGGCAAATCACTGCCGAAGCGGGAAACCATACGCGCCTGGTCGTGATTGCCCAGATAAATGGAAGGCCAGCCGTCGGCCACTTCCCGGTCCCATTGCGTAAACATACGCTTTAATGCCAAAAGGCTATAATCTATACCTGTATCCGGAGAATCCGGATGCGTGTAATTCCTCACTTCCGAAGGACCGAAACCGTACACCATATCCAATTCCTCCCGCTCCGGCCGGACAAACGGCGTCACATCTTCCGCTTTCAACGCAGAGCCTTCCCCCACCGTCATAATATCATAGCGGGACAAAACTTCCCGGTTCATTTCATGCAGGTAATCGTGCAAATGGGGTCCGTGAGCGTAATACGGGAAAACTCCCGGCCATTTTCTTTTATCGACCTTCGGAAACGAAGTATCTTTCGAGATCAGCGGAATGGAATCCATCCGGAAACCGTCGATCCCTTTATCCAGCCAAAAACGCATCATATCGTAAATTTCCTGCCTTACTTTCGGATTTTCCCAATTCAGGTCCGGCTGTTCCCGGGAAAAATAATGCAAATAATAAGAATGGGTTTTCCGGTTATAACGCCAGGCACTTGCCTCGAAATAACTGGGGCGAAAAGGAGGCTTACCTTTTTCTTCCGGCCACCAATGATAATATTCATAATAAGGATTTTCCCGCGACTGCCGTGCTTCGATAAACCAGGGATGCTCGTCGCTGGTATGGTTCACCACCAGATCGAGCACCAGTTTCAGCCCGCGCGCATGCACCTGCCGCAAAAGTTCGTCGAAATCGTTCATACTGCCGCATTCCTGCATGATCGCACGGTAATCGCTAATGTCATACCCATTGTCCTTATTGGGCGATTTAAAAATAGGATTCAGCCAAACGACATCCACCCCCAGCCCTTTTATATAATTCAACCGGGAAATAATTCCCTTCAAATCACCGACACCGTCACCGTCGCTATCCTGAAAACTACGGGGATAGATTTGGTAAACCACCGCCTCTTTCCACCAGATCTGTTCTTGTTCCATTGTATTTTATCGTTTTTGGATTATCTATTTATAACGTTACGAAAGCCTATGGGTTACGCTCCTTAGCCCCCGCTTCCGATCTCCCGCATACGGCAAACGTTTTATCGTCTTGACATAATTTATAGTTTTATTTATAACCTTCTGTACAACCTATTCCGTTTCAATAAAAACAAACTAAAAAATGAAGCTATGAAAAACGGAGTTATGATGCAATATTTTGAATGGAATTTACCTAACGACGGGAAACTTTGGAAACAATTGAAAGCAGATGCCGCACATCTGCATGAAATCGGTGTCACGGCCGTATGGATTCCGCCTGCCTACAAAGCCCTGAAACAGGACGACGAAGGCTATGGCACGTACGACCTCTACGACTTAGGCGAATTCAATCAAAAAGAAACCGTTCGGACAAAATACGGAACGCGGCAGGAATTGCAGGAGATGATCGAAGAGCTGCACAAAAACCAGATCAATGTCTATCTCGATGCCGTGATGAACCACAAAGCAGGAGCCGACTACTCTGAAAAATTTATGGCCAAAGAAGTCAATCCCGACCAAAGAGAGGAAGACGTCAGCGAGCCTTACGAAATAGAAGGCTGGACAGGCTTCAACTTTCCGGGCAGAAAAGGAAAATATTCCGATTTCCAATGGCATTGGTACCATTTTTCCGGTACGGATTACAACAAGGCCAACGACAAGAAAGGCATTTACCAAATTGTCGGCGAAAACAAAGCCTGGAGCCAGGGCGTTGACGGTGAAAACGGAAATTACGATTTCCTGATGTTTGCCGATATCGACTTCGACCACCCCGAAGTGGTGGAAGAAATGAAGCGGTGGGGAACCTGGGTATCCAAAGAATTTAACTTCGACGGAATGCGCCTCGATGCAATCAAGCACATCAACGACCAATTTATAAAACATTTTCTCGAAGCGGTAAGAAGCGAGCGGGGACAACAATTTTATGCCGTAGGAGAATATTGGAAAAACGACAAAGATTCGCTGGATGAATATCTGAACCAGGTGGAATACGAGGTCGATCTGTTCGACGTTCCCCTGCATTACAATATGTTTCAGGCATCCCAAAAAGGCAGGGACTACGACCTGAGCCAGTTGCTGACCGACACCTTGGTGACCGATCATCCGGAATTAGCGGTAACTTTTGTAGATAACCACGATTCTCAAAAAAACAGTTCCCTCGAATCACAGGTGAAAGATTGGTTCAAACCCCTTGCTTACGGGTTGATTCTGCTCATGAAAGAAGGGTATCCCTGTATTTTCTACGGCGACTATTATGGCGTGAAAGGAAAGAAATCGCCTCACCGGATGATTTTGGATATTCTACTGGATGCGCGCAAGAAATACGCTTACGGGGAACAAAATAATTATTTCGACCACCCCAATACGGTAGGATTCACACGCACAGGCGACGATAAACACCGGGGATCGGGCGTTGCCGTACTGCTTTCGAACGGTGAAGACGGAGACAAAGTGATGAACGTGGGAGAACAGCACAAAGGAGAAGTCTGGCACGAAATCACCGGCAACCGGAAAGAAGAAGTTACGATCGACGAACAGGGAAACGGTAAATTTCCCGTATCCGGAGGTAAATTAGCCGTATGGGTGAAAAAAGACTGACCGGTTTACCCCATTTTTCCCACACGATGATTCTTCCCTTTTCCCGGCACGACCGGGAAAAGGGATTTTTTAATCAATTTTCCCTCACGCAGCGCACACTGAAAAATGTTCTGCTATCCCCTTCTTTTCTCAGCAAGGTAGAATAACTGTTGCTCAGTAGCCGGCAATACGCCCCACTCGGAGAAACCGACCACAAATAAGCATAAACCTGAATGGCATTATTACCGGCTCCTCCCGGTGTAATCGCCAATCCGGTCAGATTCGATCCCGCTCCATGATCGGCCCATTCGTCACCTTCCGATTTTAAATAATCTCCGATTCCTTCCCCCCTCGAAGGAGACGAAGAATATAAATCGCTTTCGCTCATCCTAAGGAAACGCTCCAATGTGATCCAATCCTCATCTTCCGCAGCCCGCCAGCCTTGAGGAGCCAGAGTTTCGTTCCGCACTGCCGTTCGGGTATAGCTCGCCCCGAACATTTTCTTTAGCTTAATGGATGAAGAAACATCGACATTTACATCCTTATACCACGAAACGTTGCTCCCGATAGCGCTCCCGTCATGATAAGTCAATGTTCGCAGATTCTCACGCATCCAATATTGTTTTCCGGCTTTTACAATCCCATAGCGGTTTCCTTCCACATCTTCCACGGTTTGAGGGATCAACCGGGCAACGGGAACTCCGTCGTAATTACCCCCTCCGCAGCAAACCCCTTCGACAAGGTACACAAGCTGTAAAGGACCCGTTGACGCTCCCTGGTAATTTTTCCCGTCATGATCTACTCCTCCTCCGTTCGTCGCAATAAACCCTCTTTTAAAACTCTTATTGCCGGCATCATACAAATAAACGACCACAGCGCGGATTCCCTGTCCTGCCGACACACTATCCCGCCTCACATACTCCCGGCATATTTCGGCCAGAGTATCCCCGCCGGCACTCAACGCCAGCAAGACTTCGGAATCGTCGAAAAGGGCGGGACGGCTCAAATCGAAAATAGCCGAAGTGGGAATCTCCACCCGTATCGTAATCGTGGGATTGTCCCCGCCCC
>UQTM01000052.1 GCA_900544025.1 uncultured Odoribacter sp. | reverse complement strand
GGCCGCCGTACTGGATGGCCGGGTGGATGCTATCTTACTGACGGGAGGTATCGCTTATAGCAAACTGGTCACCGCTTATATTACAGAAAAAGTAAAATTCATCGCTCCGGTCAAAGTATATCCCGGTGAAGACGAAATGCGGGCACTGGCGGTAAACGGCTTGATGGTCTTACGGGGAGAAATCGCCCCCAAAGAATACGTCTGACGGATCATATTCAAAATCCGGGCTATCTTTTCAACGGGTGAATATATATTTCTCCTCGTTCGAAATGTCTTTATTCCAGCGGAAATCATTCCACACAAAAGTGCGTAATTTTTCCGGTTCTTCAATCCGGTTCAATAAAATATGGCGGGTCATAGCTCCTCTCGCCTGTTTAGCATAAGTCCTGATGGTCTCGTATTTCCCGTTACGGTATTCCTGGAATTCAGGAGTAATCACTCTGACCGCCTTTCTTATTTCGTCCATTTTCAATGCCCCTAATACGTCGAGGCTGGCCAGATTCACCAAAATACCTCCGGCTTTCTTTATATCCGCAATTAAAGGCTCTGTCAGTTTGGGAAGCCAATAATCATACAAATTACCCTCCATACCCTTCAATTTTAAAGAATAAGCCAGCCGGTAAGCCCTGATCATATCCAAAGGACGAACCAACCCATACATCGTGGAAACGATCCTTAAACGGTCCTGTGCATAATGAAAATCGTCTTCTGAAAAAGAAGAAGCCTTTATTTCCCGGAACACACTGCCGTCGTAAGCCAATATCGCCTGTTTTTCAGGATTATGTGGAGAATCGAATACCTCATAACGTGTATGATTCTCTTCTGCGAGTTTTTCACTCACCTTCAATAATTTTTCCAGTTCCTGCACAGAATAATATTGCATCTTTTCTGCCAGGAATTCAGCTTCCTTTACGTATTTCGGTTTACTTTCCGGCACGGAGATATCCGTTTTTTTCATATTCATGGTTTTGGCCGGAGATAAAATAATCAGCATAATTCTAAACGTTTAAATCCATACGTATCTACGTGCAGCCTATATCCTTTGTTCTCAATCTGCGTTTTTATTCAATCTTTTGTTCATAAAGGCCCAGGTCGGTGTGGTTAAAAAGCTCTCCTCCATTTCAGCAGTCAGTTCCCAAAACCGGTCGATAGACAACGAAAAAGAAAGCACATCGGCTTTGATACATTTCCGGGCAGACGGATCGAACAATCCGATAATCGCCCGTTTCCCCTTCTCCAGATATTCCCGGTAAGGATAATAAACAATAGAAGTACATCCGGCACCGAAAGGCGCAATAACCGCCTCCGGATCGTTATTATCGAAACGTGCCAAAGTGAAAAGTCCCGCCAAAACATCGGGAGCGACAAAAAATATTACAAATTGCGGCTCATCCTGTTCCTCCAGTTGATCCCAGCGTTTAAAGATCAGATTCTCTCCGGTAACAGGCAGGCGGGGAATTTGTTCCAGCATCCGGTCCACCAAATCCGGCGATTGTTTGTACCTTTCACAAAAACCGCCGTCTTCGCCGTTCGACAGGAAACAGGCAAACCGTTCATTGATCTGTTCGGCAAATCCCAAATAACGTTTTCCTCCGCCGCAATTAACGGAATCAGGACGAAAACAGAGCGGCTGTCCTTTTCTCGCTGCCGTTAACTGAGCGATCAGGCAACTATGTCCGGAAGGTTTGGAAACGATCTTCACTCCTCCGTCCGAAGCTGAATAATACCCGGCAAGAGGTAACTCTGTTTCTCCAAAATACTTTTCCCAAAGTACGGTAAATCGATCACGGCCTTTCAAATCCATAGCTTTAAATTTTATGAGGTGATATCAGCTTAGTCCCTCGGCTTCAATACCGATTGTTTTTCTCTTTCTACAAATATAAAAAGGTTATTCTGTTTCTTATCCCTGCTTGCCGTTTTTTTATGTTATTTCTTATGGAAAATTAAATCCTTAAATTTTTTATTATGAATTTATTGTTTTATCTTTGTAATGTATTTGAGTTTTGAATGAGTTTGTATTTAAAGCAACTTGCTTTCCATTTAGATGTATCGTTAAGTAGACTTTCCTTCAGCTTTCAACCCTCATTTCATATTTTTAATTTAAAGTTTTTACTTAATGAACATTTACATTTCTAATTTGAGTTATGGCATAAGTGATGCCGATTTAAAAGATTTATTCGCAGAATATGGCGAAATTTCTTCAGCAAAAGTAATTATGGATCGTGAAACCGGACGTTCAAGAGGTTTCGGATTCGTTGAAATGCCGGATGATACAATGGCACAAAAAGCTATCGATGAATTAAACGAAGCTGAATACGATGGAAAAACAATCCGTGTAACCGTAGCTAAACCCAGAACAGATCGTCCCAATAACGGTGGTAACCGTGGTGGCGGTTTCCGGGGAAACAACAGCTTCAACGGCGAACGCAGAAACAATAGATATTAATCTATTTCAAATAAAAAAGCAGTCTTTTCAGACTGCTTTTTTTATATTCTTACGACTTTTCCTAATTTCACATACCACACATATCCCTCTATCGGCTTATAACCCATTTTCTGCAATGTAGAGCAATAAAATTTCACCTGCTTCAAGTACTTGTTTTCTTCGTTTAATCCGAATTTATAATCGATCACGCGAACAATGCCGTCATGGACAACCACCCTGTCGGGACGTGCTTTCATGCCGGCAGGAAAAAGAATATCCCTTTCATTGATCACTTTGATTCGGGGTTTAAACCACCCCGCAACTTCGGGGAAATCAAGATAGCCCATAATCTTCGTGTAATATTCCTCTTTTTCCGCACCGGGGATCAGTCCCGTCAAACAAGCCTGCTCGACTGCTGCCCGTACATCTTCGATACTGACCACCGATTTGAATATTTCATGCAATAGCCTGCCTTCGTCGATTGCCGTATGTGAGGAATTGCCCGGTTCGATGTAATCCCGGTAACGATATTTGATCCGAATCCGGTCTTCAGGCTGAAATACGGGATATTGTTCCAGTCCCAAGACATGCTGCCGACCGGTTTGCTTCGTGTACCTTTGCTTTTGTCCGAAACGAAGCGACATATCGTCTCCCACTGAAAAACAATCTGTATTTTCCTGTTTTAACCCGGAAAGCACATAATAGATAAAAGCTCCGATATCCGACACCGGCAAAGAGCCGTCTTTATTAAATTTAGGCATGAAAGGACGAATGTACAATTCTTTTTTAGCCCGGGTTAAAGCGACATATAATAAATTCAGGTTATCGACATACGATTTCAAATGTTCGTCCCGGTAATCTTCCTTAAAAATCGTTTGAGCCAATTTGGAAGAATAGTTCAACGGAGCATATTCCAAGTCCTTAAAACCCGGAATATCGTTACTGCACCAGATACGCCTTACCGGGCGTACACTGTCGAGTTCCCAGTTACAAAAAGGTAAGATAACATATTCAAATTCCAATCCCTTAGACTTATGGATCGTCAGAATTTTCAACGCATCCACTTCTTCCGAAGTCGTAAGCACCCGCTTCCCTTTTTCCTTTTCCCACCATTCCAGAAAAAGCGTAATGCTATTGGAATTACCTGCTTCATATTCATAGATAATATCCTGAAAGGCGATCAGGTACGGGATTCCCTCCTGTTTTGTCCGCAGAGAAAAACGGTCGATTATCGTTTCTGTAGTTTCATACAGCGAATAAGACATAATCTTCCCCGATTCCTCTGTAAAGGGGATATTCAAAAACTCAAACAACTCATTCTCCTGCGTGGCTTTAAATATCCGGTCTGTTTCCGTTTCTTTATCCTCCCGGATAAAAGTATAATAAAAATATAATATTGTTGCCTTGTTTACTTTATCATAAGGCTGGAGGATATACTTTAAAACAGCTACAATGAATTGCACATAGGGAGAAGCCCACACATATAACGAATCATTCGAAATAAAAGGAATCGCCTTTTCTGCCTGCTTATTATATTCCATCAGATAGTCCGCCACAAAAGCCCCTTCTTTACCTCCTCTGACCAGCACAACGATATCTTTTAATTTTCCTCCCCGGTCGGTGATATCCAATATCACAGGGATAAGGCTATCCATCAGCAAAGTATCGCTATCCTTTTCCTTCTTTTCAGGCCCGAATACAATTTCAACATATCCATTCTTTTGCTTTTGCGGAATCTGCCGCACATCCTGATAAGCATTGGAAATTGCTGTGGATAAAGAGGTTCCGTCCGCTTGTTCTCTGTCGTATAACTGCTTTAACAGAAATGCCCCCTTTTCAAAAAATACGTTATTGAACTTCACCACCTCCTGCGCGCTTCTCCAATTACTTTCCAACACGATATTGCGAATGCCGAAAGCATTGAAATCCCGCTCCACCCCCTGGGCCAGCAAACTCCAGTCCCCGTTACGCCAACGGTAAATGCTTTGCTTTACATCCCCCACGATTATGGCACGATTCCCCTGCGATAAACTGTTCGCAAGCAAAGGCCTGAAATTTTTATACTGCATGGAAGATGTGTCCTGAAATTCGTCGATCATCAGGTGTTTGTAGTAATTGCCCACCTTCTCATATAAAAACGGCGTGTCGTTATCGCCGATCAGCTTATTCAGTATATGTGTCGTGTCGCTTAACAGCATCAGGCCTTTATCGTTACAATACCCTCTCACCTCTTTATAAAGATCGTTCAGGATGCCCAACTGGTATAAATTACCGGACAGCTGAATGGACGAATTGTAAAAATAAAATGTATCGTCGTAAAAACGGATCGCTTCCCGGAGCAAACGGTTTAGTTCAGGAACCAGGCAATCGATTTTACCTTTTAAAGGAGAAGTCTTGGTTGCCCAGGCATCCGGATTATCGATTCCCTTTCGTGCCGTCGCTGTCGGTTCCTCAAAATTTCCGGCCGCTAACTTATAAAAATAAGCGGTACATCCTGTCTTATTTCCCTTGAAATCGGATAATTCCAGTCCGTTCTCCCGGATCAAGCCACACGCCTGCTCACCGATAGCGGTCAGTTTCCCCTCGAATTCCTTGATGATTTTATTTAAAAATGCCCGGTAGTCTTTTAAAAAATTCTTATCACTAAACTTATCGAGGATATTTTTATCAAAAAGCATGTAATTCTCTTTGAACAGCTCCTCTCCCAAATCGGCGATTTTTGATTTCACGCTCCACGATTTGCCTTCGTCCACACTACTACTCATCAGCTCGCTGATCCAGGAACGCAACACTGCATCGTTTTTCACTTGCTGCATCATCTTATCGACTGCTTTCAGCAAAACAAAATCGCTGTCCAATTCGACATTATAACCCGGAAATATTCCTAATTCTTTGGTGAACGCCTTGATTAACCGTTGAAAGAAACGGTCTATCGTCGTTACGGCTAAACGTCCATAATCATGCAATAGCATGGTCATCAGTGCTTTTGCCTTATTTTTCAACTGCTCGTCCGAAAAACCGAATTCCTGCTTCAATAGTTCCCCGTAATCGCTCGCCTCCCCTTGTGCTAACTTGAACAATTCGTTGATAATACGGGATTTCATTTCCTCTGTGGCTTTGTTGGTAAAAGTCACAGCCAAAATATTCTTATAGTCGGTCGGTACTTCAAAAATAAGCTTGAAATACTCCCGTGTCAAAGCAAATGTTTTACCGGAACCTGCCGATGCCTTATAAACGTCTAACATATATACAAAAAGACAATAGACTACAAAAATAGTCTATTGTCCCGAATTATTACGCTATTTCAAAGTCTGCTAATTAAAATGGCTTCCAAATTATCCAAATTAACATCTTTCAGGAAAGACATATAGCGGGTACCCCGTTCCTCAAACCGTTTCAGGATACGATCGATCGTTTCACGTCCGATGCCGTAGTCCGAAAGATGTGTCTTTACTCCAAGGCTCTGGAAAAACTCTTCCGTACGGGCGATAGCCAATTCTCCGGCCTGCGGATTTTTGGGATCGATTCCCCATACCCGCTCTGCATATTGCAATAACTTCACTTTACGCAATTCCTTCACTCCATTCAGCACCCCCGGCAACACGATAGCCAGCGTTACGGCATGATCTAATCCGTGAAAAGCGGTCAATTCATGTCCGATGTGGTGAGTAGCCCAATCCTCTCTTACCCCGCAGGCGATCAAGCCGTTCAATCCCATGGTGGCCGACCACATAAAATTAGCACGGTCGTCGTAATCCGGCGTTTCAGCCCGATAAATTCTCGGAGCCAATTCGATCAAAGTCTTCAATATCCCTTCGGCGAAACGGTCTTGTATCATGGCCTGATCCGGATAACCCAGATATTGCTCCATCACATGGACATAAGTATCGATGATGCCGTTTGCGATCTGACGCTTCGGCAAAGAATAAGTCGTTTCGGGGTCTAAAACCGAAAACTTCGGGAACACCAGCGGAGAGCCGAAATCCAATTTTTCTTCGGTTTCCGCTTTTGTGATTACCGCCCCGCTATTCATTTCCGAACCGGTGGCAGGCAAAGTAAGCACGGTGGCAAATGGCAAAGCTTTTTCTATATGCGCGCGCTTAGCCAAAATATCCCATTTATCTTCTCCCTCGAAGCAAGCGGCGGCCACGATGAACTTTGTACCGTCGATCACAGAGCCTCCGCCTACCGCCAAAAGAAAATCAACCTGCTCACGTTTGATAATTTCCACCGCTTTCATCAATGTTTCATAGTGCGGATTAGGTTCGATTCCCGAAAATTCTATAACGGTATGCCCTTTCAGAGCAGACATCACCTGATCGTAAACACCGTTTTTTTTAATGCTGCCTCCGCCATAAGTCATCATGATTTTTTTGCCGGCGGGAATATGTTTACTGATTTCTGCAATTTTTCCTTTACCGAAAAGGATCTGTACCGGATTGTAATAATTAAAATTGTTCATCGTCACTGTCTTTTTTAATTTGCTCGTCCAATTTCTTAATCTGTTCCGTCCGTTTCTCTATGATTTTCAAATAATCATTCAGATAAACGGTCGTTTTATTGTCTAAATTTTCATTTTCCGCAATTTGCTTCGTTTCTTTCAGGATTTGTAACGCCTGTTCAATATCTCCCGCATTTTCATATACCCAGGCCAGATTCAATCCCGCTTTAATGGCTTGCATGGTAGAAGCTTGCCGAGCAACCGACCAGATCTCGATCGCTTCATCCAATCTTTCTGCCTTATAAAAAATATATCCGGTACGCACATACTTGCCGGAACGATACAACCTTCGCTCGCTTTCTTTCCAATGTGGCGTAATCCGTCCGGCATATTCCAAGCCTTTATCCCAGGTTTTTTGCAAAGCATCGTCCTGTACGGTGAAAATATCTTTGGAATTGGAAATTTTACTACTCATCACCAGGGAATCGGCCGATTCTCCTGAGTGAGCATCATACAGGCGGACAAACCAACTATAAAAATTTTTATGCTCCTTACGGTCTAAATAATGACATTCAAGCGATATGATGTAATCTACTCCTAATTTCTTATTCAGTTTGGTAAGTATTTCCGCATTTAGCGGAGGCGGAAACATTCCTCTATAATAGCTGCTCTTCTTTTCTTCCATAATGACAGCCGTATCCGCAGGCTCCGCATAGAAAAGGCCGCTGTTCAGCCCTTCCCCGAAAACTTTGGGAACTTGCTTCCGGATATTCCATAGAGGAGGTAACGTATCGGGTTTATAGATAATATTCCGGTCTAAATAAGCCAGCACACTGTTTTCTCTCAGTGTAATTTCTGCAGGCTCAAGCATTTCAATCTTTACCTTCCGGTAACTGACACAACCCGACGCCAGACTACAGCAAAACGCAGCCAGCGTCAGTTTATAAAGTATTTGAGTAAAAACCATTCGGTGCATAACAGTAGAATTAAAATTAGACCTAATATGCTCCATTCGCTCAGTCCCATATATTTAACTTCGCTCTTATAAACAGGGTTGAATTGCCCATTCTCATTCAGTATGTCGAGCAGTTGTGCCATATCTTGCTTTTCCACCATCTGCCCTCCCGTACGAATCGCCATATCCTGTAACAACTGCCTGTCTGCAACAAGATTGTTCAACTCTGCATTTTGGCTCCTGACATAAAAAACACCGTTCTTTTCAAAATGTTCGCCTTTCAGATCGGTAGCTAAACGAAAACCATATTCTCCGGCGGTCAGATTTCCCAGATTTATACGATATTTATCCTCATTCCGGTTTAAAATATAATCGAAATCTTTACCGCCATACTTCAAATTCAGTTTAACGTCGGGCTGATTTACCAACTCATAACTATCGTTATACAATTCCGCATTGATAACCACTTCCTCCGATTCGTCATACAGCGGCCTTATATCGTGTATAAAACGATCTGTCCCCCTTTGTGCAGCCAAATAACCGGTGATCTTATTGATCAGCGTATTGAACAACTCGTGATTTCCGGTCTCTTTATACGAATATAAACGCCATCTCCATAATCCCTCTCCCCAAAAATAACAGACACGATTCCCGTTATTTTCATAAAAACCGATCACACCGTTTGAAGTAGGTGTGTTTTTGATCCGTTGAGTAAATAATAAGCGACCAGCATTGCTTTTCAATTCTCCAAAAGGTACGACCAGTGGCGGGTAACTCATAAACCCGTTTACTTCGCTGTCGGTGAATTCAAAATACGGAAAATCTTTATTAAACTCAACAGTGGCGTATTCATTCATCCCTGTACTGTTGTCAATAGCAAAATTCTTGCCAAAACGTGCAAAAGCGCTTATTTGTTCGGGTGTCGTCAATACATACCACAAAGCCGTCTTCCTTTTTTCCGCCGATTCTACCAATTTCTGATAATTCGGGTTTGTCGGAACAGGATTATGAAAAATGATCAGATTGGCTTTTACTTCCTCCACAGGTTCGGACAAACGATGCAGGGAACATTTATAAAGCCCCGACACGTTCACGGCATTTACAATGGCAGCGATATCCGGGTGCGGAGCATCGTAGAATATAGCTACTTCTCCGGTATTATCTATAATATCGGTATAAATTGTCGCCTGGTTGTTTTCAAGTATCCGCTCCTGAGGGTCTGCTTCGACAACTACGGTATATTTAACGATTCCTTTTCGTTTAGCCTCCACCTCAAAAACAACCTCGGTCAAAAAATGATCCTGTCCGATATCCAATGTCTTCTCTGCGATCCGCTTTCCGTTTTCCAATAGCTCACAGGTTATCCGTTTCCCTTTCTGCTTCTGTGCAGCGATACCGGCTTTTATTGGAAAAGTCGTATTGATAAAATTGAACTTATTGCTCTCGACATGCTTCACATAAATATCCGGATAAAGGCTTGTATCACCCAATAAAACCGTATAAACCGGGATTGCAGGCGTTTTATACCTGGGATTGATTCCTGAGTTATAAATTCCATCGCTCAGTAAAACGATCCCGGCAGGATGCCGGAATTGGTAGTTTCGTTCTGCGTAATCGAATACAGCGGAAATATCTGTATAATTCTCCGAAAAATCAAACTCTCCTCCCTTCTTTACCTGTCTTCCAAAAGTCAGGCGCTCCACATCGAATTTCTGTTCCAAACCGGCGATCAACCGGCTTAAAGATTCTTTATATTCATTCCGATAGTATAAGGAATCCTTATTTTTTGCGATCGAAACGGAATTATCCCCGGCAACGATAAGCAACGGTTTTTCTTTGATATTCTTTACAAAAGACAGGGCAGGATTAAGCAACAATATCAGTAAAATCAGGGTAACCAGAAAACGGAGGAAAGAAATAAACAGTGCCAAACCGAAAGAAATGTCCGGCAATTTTGAAATTTTTCTGAACTTCAGATAAGCAACAGCCCCGGCCAGGGCCAACATCGGAAATATCCACCAATAAGAATATTCGAAAACCACACTTTGTGAATTTACAATTTTATGACTTGCATATAAAAAGTTTACGATTTATAGCTAAAATCGCAAGCCATAAACCGTAAACCTATATTATTACATATTCATTCCGCCGCATACATGAATGACCTGACCGGTAACATATCTCGACAGATCGGATGCCAGGAATATACACACATCTGCGATGTCTTCCGGAGTTCCTCCTCTTTTCAACGGAATTTTAGCAGCCCATTCTTTGCGCACATCTTCCGGCAACTGTGCTGTCATATCGGTAATGATGAACCCCGGAGCAACGGCATTAGCCCGGATATTGCGTGAGCCCAATTCTTTAGCGATGCTCTTCGTAAATCCGATGATACCTGCTTTTGAAGCGGCATAATTCGCCTGTCCTGCATTACCGCTGACACCGACTACAGAACTCATGCTGATGATAGAACCCGATTTTTGTTTCAGCATCAACGCAGAAACAGACTTCGTATAATTGAATACGGATTTCAGGTTTACGTTAATCACAGCATCCCATTGTTCCTCTGTCATTCTCATCAATAAAGTATCTTTGGTAATACCGGCATTATTCACCAAAATATCGATTTTCCCGAATTCTTTAGCCACCTCTTCCACTGTAGCTGCCGTTTGAGCAAAATCAGCGGCATTAGAAGCATACATTTTAGATTTCACGCCACATGCGGCAATTTCTTTTTCAGTCGCCTGGGCTATTTCGTCATATCTAAGGTCGGTAAAAGCAATATTTGCACCTTCTTTGGCAAATGCCAATGCGACAGCCTTACCGATACCTCTGGAAGCGCCAGTGATCAGGGCTGTTTTTCCTTCTAATAACTTCATAATTATAAATTCAAATTAATAAAATGGTAATTCTTTTTTACAATTTTCACCTGCCAAAGGTAAAGAAACTAATCGAGAATTGAAAATCACGGGATCATATACTCTTAATTAGACCATTTAGCTTTAAGAACTAAATAAACTTCCGTTTTCAGCAAAACCGGTTTCCTCTTATTATCCCCGAAACCATACAACGTATTCCGTTTAAAGAAGATATTGTAATAACGCCGAAATCCTCCCTCTAAAAACTAAAAATTCTTATCCCGGCGATAAAATCACCCGATTTAAGTTTATATTTGACAAAAAAACAAGAAAACGGCTATATGTCTATAAACGAAACTATAATCGAAATCAGCACCGCTCTATCTTTGAAAGAAGTTGTTTTAAGCGATGCAACGGCAATTTGGCAAGTCATCGACAGCCACCGGGATTATCTGAGAACCTGGTTACCCTTTGTCGATCGGCTTTCCAAGGTTGAAGACGAAGAAGCATTTCTTCGCTCTGTTTTAGAAGTCCCCTATCCGGAAAGGAATCTCACCTTTATAATCGAAGCCGAAGGAAAGCTGGCCGGACTGATCGGTTTTGTCACAACCGACAGACTCAATCACCGGTCAGAAATCGGTTACTGGCTACTTCCCGAATACCAAAAGAAAGGAATAATGACCGCCTGTGTAAAGCGGCTTTGCCAATGGGCAGCAGATCAGAGAGAGATGAACCGGATTCAGATCAAATGTGCTGTCGGGAATCGACCGAGTAACGCTATTCCCCTGAGATTAGGGTTTAAATTCGAAGGGATCGAACGCGAGGGGGAATTGCTGGCTTCCGGCTATTATGCGGATATTAACGTTTATAGCATTCTGAAAAAAGAAATTTCGGCATGGAACGAGTGAGATGGAAACACCGGTTATATAAATTGCTGATTATATCGATATCGATATTGTCGAGCATAATGTGTTCCGTAATAAGTTATAACTGGGCTTCTATGGAATGCGGTATCCGTCATTTGGGATATAGTGCGCCTGCTTATGTCGCTCTATTTTCAGGAGTCCCCTATTTCGTAGCATTATTGTGTTGTATTATTTTTGCTATTCTCATCGGCAAAAATAAAAAAACAGAAATTTGCCAGTAACTTAGGAAACCACCAGTTAAGGAATCATGAAAAGGAAACTCATTAGAAATATCATATACACGCTTTCTATTCTCATGCTCGGCTGTATCGGCAGTGTCATTACCTGCAATTACATTATCGACAAAAATGCAGCCTGGTATCTGTATCGCGAGATTTCCGAAATTCCCGGTAACGAGGTGGGATTACTACTCGGAACTTCCCTTAAATTGAGAAATGGAAAAAATAATCTGTATTTCGATCATCGTATTAATGCGGCAATCCAATTGTACAAAGCGGGAAAAATCAAATACATTCTGATTAGCGGAGACAACCGCCAAAGAAATTACAACGAACCGGAATACATGAAAAAAGCATTGCTCCGGGGAGGTATTCCCGAAGAAGCGATCTATTTGGACTACGCCGGATTCCGTACTCTCGATTCTGTCGTACGGGCACAGAAAGTATTCGGACAAGCCCGTTTCACCGTCATTTCCCAAAAATTTCATAATGCCCGGGCGATTTATATCGCCCGTAAAAACAACATAGAAGCGATAGGCTTTAATGCGCAGGATGTAGATGCCTATTCCGGCTTTAAAACGCAAATCCGCGAACGTCTGGCAAGAGTGAAAGTTTTTTTGGATCTATTCACCCGGAAACAACCCAAATTTTTAGGCGAAAAGATCATTATAGGTAGCCTCGATACTTTAAATAAACCACTTTGACATATAATTATGGAGCAACCACAACTCAACGGTCACAACAAGCAGGAATACCCTCCCATGCACACCGCAGAACACATTTTAAATCAAACCATGATCCGTTTGTTCGGATGCGAACGCTCGAAGAATGCACATATCGAACGGAAAAAGAGTAAATGTGATTATTGGCTGGCAGCAGAGCCTACCCCGCAACAGATTGCACAAATCGAGAATCAGGTAAATGAAACGATCCTTCGGGAGCTTCCGGTTACAGTGGAGTTTGTCGATCGCTCACAAATCCCTGAGAGCATCGACCTGAGTAAATTACCGGAAAATGCAAGCGAAACTTTACGAATTGTCAGAATCGGGGACTACGATGTTTGTGCCTGCATCGGGACACATGTCGCCAATACATCCGAAATCGGTAAATTTAAAATTATCAGTACCGATTTTGAAAAGAACAGGTTGAGAATCCGGTTTAAACTGGAAGAAAAATAATTCCGTAATATTCTGAACTTTAAAAAAAAATGTATAGATTTGTACTTTGTATGTATAGAATAATAAATATTTAAATGAAAATACAGTATGTTGAAATCTTACAATTTTCCGAGCGTGTATGAGGCTACGAATCAAGAGCTTGCAAATGTCGCTGAAAATATCCTTGACGGAATAAAAGTAAACATTGACGATACCGATTATATCGTAGGCAATCTGGCACTGGTAGAAGGATACTCCCCTCATAAGAATATCAATGCCGCTCCCACCGACGAAGAATATAAACTATTGAGTAAAGCCAGTCTTTTGCTTACCCAGCCTAAAGGAGAAGAAGAAATCTATCTGACAACGGGGTTTCCGTTTTCCACCTATATGCTCTACCGGGATAAAGCGACGGAAACTTTACAGGGACGTCATATCATCAATTACGATGCTTCGACTTTCGGAGGTCCGGCCAATACCAAACGGGAAGTGAATGTCGGTAAGGTTGAAATCATCCCTGAAATTTTAGGCTGTACCACAGCTATCCGGGAAGGCAGTTTACAGGAAAAAGAGAACTTTTTTATTGTCAGTTTAGGATACGGCACCTGCGAAGCCGTTGTCAGTACCCGTGCCGGTTTGATCAACCGCTCTGCTGTCAGTACACACGGTATCCGTCATGCTGTAAATTTGCTGGCGAATGAGTTGGCCAAGAATTTCTACCTGAATCTGAAAACCGAACATCAGATCGATGTAGCTTTCCAAAAAGGCAGCATCACTGTAAACCGGATCAAACACAATATTTTGGATATCCGCGAAAAAGCATTGAAGATGTACTACAATGAAATCATCGCTCCGAACTTACGGCGTGCTTTCAACGATGACGACTTCAACAAATGTGCGAAAATGTATCTTGTCGGAGGAGGTGCATTATATCCGGAATTGGTGGACTGTTTCAAAGAGGAATTCGGAGATATCGTATCCGTGATCGTTTATCCGGAACCCGAAAAATGTGCTTCGCAAGGCTATTGCCTGAACTCAAAAATCAAGGCAAATGCACAGCGTAGCAACATCCCGAGTAATGTGGAAGCCGAAGAAATCAAAATCTTCAGAAATCCTCAGTTAGCGGTCGGGATGGATATAGGTAATGCAAATACCTGCGTCACGATATACAAAGACGGAGAATAATCCATCTGAAAAATAAAATAAAAAGTTGTTCCAATTCAGGAACAACTTTTTTTATTTTAACTATTTTTCCTACTTTTGCAAAACACGTAAACAAGGTTGTTTTTACTGCTGTTATCGACTTTTTATAAGCCAGTGATCGAGTCGGTAAAAAGAATTATGATTGTGATATTTTAAAACAACAATACAATGGAACTTTTAGAAAAAATCAAAGAGAATGCTAAAAAGCAGAACAAAACCATTGTTCTGCCGGAAGGAACCGAAGAACGTACAATTCAGGCGGCAGATCAGATTATCGGAGAAGGAATCGCAAAGATCGTCCTGATCGGTAACCCTGCCGAAATTAAAACACTGGCTGAAAAATACAATTTAAAAAATATTGATAAGGCCACGATCGTAGATCCTCAATCCCATCCGAAAAAAGAACAATATGCCGATTTATTGGTAGAATTGCGCAAAAGCAAGGGAATGACCAAAGAACAGGCCTTGAAGTTAGTGGTAGATCCGCTTTATTTGGCAACTTTGATGATAAAGAGCGGCGACGCCGACGGAGAAGTGGCAGGTGCTAAAAATGCAACCGGGGATGTTTTGCGTCCTGCTTTCCAGATCGTGAAAACCCAGCCGGGAATTTCCGTTGTATCGGGTGCATTTTTAATGATTACCAATAACCCTGCTTTCGGAGAAAACGGTTTGTTGGTATTTGCAGACTGTGCCGTTCATCCTAACCCTACTGCTTCCGAGTTGGCAGAAATTGCCGTAGCCACAGCCCGTACAGCAAAGGCCATCGCTAAAATCGAACCGCGGGTGGCTATGCTGAGCTTCTCTACAAAAGGATCGGCAAAACACGAAATGGTGGACAAAGTAGTCGAAGCAACTAAAATAGCCAAAGAAATGGCTCCCGATATCACGATCGATGGAGAGTTGCAGGCCGATGCCGCTATCGTTCCTTCTGTTGGAGCGAGCAAAGCTCCGGGAAGCCCGGTAGCAGGACATGCCAATGTGTTGGTGTTCCCTACCCTTGAAGTCGGAAATATCAGCTATAAGCTCGTTCAGCGCATTGCAGGAGTGGAAGCCGTCGGCCCGATCCTTCAGGGAATGGCCGCTCCTATCAACGACCTGTCGAGAGGTTGTTCTGTGAGCGACATCGTTAATTTGGTTGCCATTACCGTAAATCAGGCTGCCGGATTATAATTTTGCAAAACGAAAAGTGAAAAATAAAAGAAATGAATGTTTTAGTTTTAAACTGCGGTAGTTCATCCATCAAATATCAATTGCTGAATATGGAAGGACAACCGGCTCTACTGGCCAAAGGTATTGTTGAAAAAATCGGCCTTACTTACGGAAATTTTACATATAAACCGGTGAATAAAGAGGCTCTCACGATAGAGCAGCCTATTCCCAACCATAGTGTCGGCATGGACCTGATCCTTCAGGCGCTGGTCGATAAGAATCACGGAATATTGGAATCGTTGAACGAAATCAATGCCGTAGGACATCGTGTGGCACACGGCGGAGAATATTTCTCGGAAAGCGTGCTGATCGACGAAGAAGTAAAAACCAAAATCGAAGCTTTAGGAGAGATCGCTCCCCTGCATAATCCGGCAAATCTTAAAGGGATTCAAACCATGGAAAAATTGCTTCCGTCGGTTCCCCAGGTAGCTGTATTCGATACTTCTTTCCACTATACCCTGCCTAAAGCAGCGTATATATACGGTATTCCTTACGACTATTACGAAGAATACGGAGTGAGAAGATATGGATTCCACGGAACCTCCCATAAATTCGTAGCTGAAAAAGCATGTAATTTATTAGGCTGGAATATCCAGGAAAAGAAAATCATTCCCTGCCACTTAGGAAACGGTGCTTCCATTACCGCAATCAGCAAAGGTAAATCGGTCGATACCTCTATGGGCTTCACCCCTGTTGCCGGACTGGTCATGGGAACCCGTGCCGGCGATCTGGATTTGGGAGCATTGCTTTACATTTGCGAAAAGGAAGGCTTAAACCTGAGTCAGGCAAATTCACTGATCAATAAGAAATCGGGACTTTTAGGAATATCCGGGGTTTCTTCCGATTTCCGGGAACTCCGTGCGGCTAAAGAATCCGGTAACGAACGGGCAAAACTGGCAATGGAAGTATTTTATTACAACGTTAAAAAATACATCGGAGCCTATGCTGCCGTATTGAACGGTGTGGATTTAATCATTTTCACTGGAGGTATCGGGGAAAACGATGCCAATACCCGTTATCAGATCTGTAAAGAATTAGATTACCTGGGAGTACAGATCGACCAGGTAAATAATGAAGCTTTCAGAGGTAAAGATGGAATCATTAGCGTGAAAGAAGGTAAAACCACGGTTATGTCCGTTACTACGGATGAAGAACTGGTGATTGCTATGGACACGGTAAGATTAAGCAAATAATCCGGCCTGCCGGAAAAAGAAGAGCTGTCCAATCCGGACAGCTCTTTTCTTTTCAAGTATAATCATTGCATCTCCTGCTTCACTTCGATTTCCGCAACAAAACAGGTTTGTTCGTTTACAGGAGTGAGATTTAAATAACCACTCCTGATTCTATGGTTTTCTATGCACAAAGGTTGTTCTTGCAACTTTCGGCTCACCGTTCGATACGCTTCTCCGGCCACCGGATAATAATTCACGGCAAAATATCCATTGGTATGTTCAGCCAAACATTTCCGGCTGATTTCCAAAGCAACGATTCCCATATTGTTACGCAAATTGATCTCCACACAGGGCTGCATTTTATAACGGCCTTCCGCATTCCGGTAAACCATCATATCCACTCCTAAAGCTCCGGTATATTCCGGCAATAACCGGGGTAAAGCAGAAATCAAATAACTTTTGACCTGTTCTATCATAGACCGGTCCACATAATTTTCTGCCTGTTCCTGAATATAAGTTTGAGAACCGATGTAATTTCCCCGGTATTCTCCATTTTCCCCGGTTTTGAAAACCGATAACCCCATAAAGGTAACCGGCTCCCCCGCCTTTGCCTGAAATTCCATAGCAAAATCGAGTACTCTGTCCAACTTTTTTTCCAGCATCATATATCCCTGCCGGCGCAACATTCCCGTAAGCCATTGTCTTTCTTTGGCAGCGAGAGGAAATCCCACAGCAAGCAACCCTCTACCCGACGAAGACCACGAGGCTTTTACCAACCATACCCCTTCGCCTATATTCTGTTCTATTTCCTCGATAGAATGAACGATTTCAGGAACAATATACTTTTCAACAAACGGTAATTCCTGTACAATTCCGCTCAATAACTCTTTTGCTTTTTTCCGGCTGTACCACTCTTTTCTGTCCGTATGCCAGACCGGAGTATCTGCAATACCGGACAGCTGTTTACAGATTTTGGGACTCCATCCCCAGGGAACGGCTTGCGCGATATCCATCTGCCCTGCTTCCTCCCAATTCACCGGACGGCAGGCGTAATCCAATATTCCCGAGATACGCCCCAAGAAACTTTTTTCCGGAAGTTTCCGGATCAGCACATAATCGCCCTCTCCTGCCAGATAAGCGGCTAAGTATGCTAAATCATCCGTCATCTTAACGATATTACCAGGAGCCATATAAAAAGGACTTCCGTTGGCAATCGCCAGTTCACAATCGGGGTTGAACAAAAAAAGGCGTTTAGACATAATGAAAATAGTATTTATAAATTTTCAGACGGTAAAATTACCAAAGTTTTTATACTTTTACAGAAATGGTTCCGGATGATACGAATTGCCTGTTCCGGCAGTGATAAAACGGAACGGGCCGAAACCCTCCTTTATCCGGGGAACGAACTGACTTTTAACAAAAAGCTATGGATATCGAACTGCATAAAATTTACAAACGGAAAAAAAGCGACCGGGATATTTTTCAGGAATTAATGCCTTTCAAAATCAAGGAAATCCTTTTGATTGCAAATTATTACGATGCTTATATCATTGAACGTGAAGGCCAGTTCACCGATAAAATCTTCGGAGAATATTTACAGGTAAACCTATATACGGCTCCCCGCTTCACCTCGGTTGCCAGCGAGCAGGAAGCTCTGAAAATTTTATCGGAACGCCACATCGACCTGATTATTATTATGGCCGGTCTCGACAAACAAACCCCACTGGCCATCAGCTGTAACCTGAAATCCCTTTATCCGGGCATTTCCCAGCTCATGCTGGTGAACAACAATGCCGATTTAGCCTATTTCCACACCATAGAAGACAAGCTCAGCGAAACCATCGAACGGTTGTTTGTATGGAACGGTTCTACCAAAATTTTCCTGGTGATGGCTAAATACCTGGAAGATAAAATGAATTTAGAGCGGGATACCCGTATGGGAGGTATCAGGGTGATCCTGCTGGTGGAAAACTCCGCCCGGTATTATTCCCGTTATCTTCCTATTCTATATACGGAGGTCATGACACAGACACAAAAGCTGATTCAATCCGAGCCGAGCGACAGCGATATGAGTATCGTAATGAAAATCCGTATCCGCCCGAAAGTCATTCTGGTCAGCAGTTTTGAAGAAGCGGTGGAGATTATCGACCGTTACAAAGAAAATCTGATCGGGGTTATTTCCGATGTCCGCTACAAACGTAACGGCGTGGAAGACGAAAACGCCGGGATCGAACTGATCAAATACGTAGCCCGTACCGACGATAAAATTCCCTGCTTGCTGCAAAGCCGGGATATGGAAAACGAAGCCAAAGCCCAAAAATTGGGTGCGGTCTTCATCGATAAAAATTCCCCGACACTGGCTTTGGATATAAAATCGTTTATCAAAAAATACCTCGGATTCGGAGATTTTATTTTCAGAAACGGAAACGGAGAGCCTATCGATAAAGCCACCTCGATCGAGGAGTTTAAACAAAAACTATTGAGCATCCCCGACGATTCTTTGGCATACCACTCCATTCGCAACGAAATTTCCACCTGGCTGATGGCAAGGCGTGAGATTACGCTTGCCAAACACCTGCGCCGTTACCGCTTCGAGGATTTCAAAACGCCGGACATCGCCCGTCAATTTATTTTAAGCACATTCGAAAAATCGGAATTGAAAAAAATAAAAGGACGCATCATCAATTTCAATCCCAAACTGGTCGATTCCAATCGTTACATCACCCGGCTCGGTAAAGGCTCGTTCGGAGGAAAAGGACGGGGAATGGCATTTCTATCTAATTTTATCGAAAATGTAGATTTGAAAAAGCTCATACCCAATTTGAAAATCGAGATCCCTAAAACAGCGATCATCGGTTCGGACGAATTCGATAACTTCATTGAAAACAACAACTTAATAGGGATTATTTATAGTGAAAGAACATACGACGAAGTTAAAAGTGCATTTATATCCTCTCCTCTGCCGTCCAGCTTGAAAGCCAAGCTCCGGAGTTATCTGGAAATCATCACCCGGCCTTTGGCGGTCAGGTCGTCCGGATTGTTCGAGGACTCCCTGGGACAACCTTTCGCAGGGGTATATTCCACTTATCTCATCCCGAACAATCATCCCGATTTCGAGCGAAGGGTGGAAGATTTGGAAAATGCCGTCAGGCTGGTTTGGTCGTCGATCTACACCGATAGTTCGAAAGCCTATTTTAACGCTATCGACAGTATGATCGAAGAAGAAAAAATGGCGGTTATCATCCAGGAGGTTATCGGCAACGAATACAACGGGAAATATTATCCCAATATCAGCGGTGTCGCTCAATCTTTTAATTTTTATCCTTTCTCCTATATCAAACCGGAGGACGGATTTGCAGTCATAGCCTTAGGATTGGGAGCCTATGTGGTAGGCGGCGAGAAAACCCACCGTTTCTGCCCCCGCTATCCCAAGCTGCAATTAGCATCTATTCAGGATATGGCGCGCGATTCCCAAAAGCATTTTTACGCTATCGATATGACCTATTCGGAATACAATTTGGTACGCGACGGCGAACAGGCCACAATCAAATCGTATGACCTGAAAACCATCGAACAAGACGGAAATCTACAACATTGTGCCTCGATTTTCGATTACATGAACGACCGGATCGGCTTCGATTTTTCAGTGCGTGGTCCCCGCATTGTAAACTTTCCCGACATTCTTCAATACGATTACATCCCTTTGGCAAGCTCGCTGGATATTTTGCTGAATATATTTTCACAGGCAATGGGTGCTCCCGTAGAAATGGAATTTGCCGTAAACCGGGAAAACGACGAATGGATATTTTACTTACTCCAGATCAAACCTTTGATTAAGAACGATTATCACATGGATATAGACAATGAGAATATCGACTTCGACAAGGCGATCCTTCGTGCCGATAAAGGTATGGGAAACGGAAGGCTGAGCGATATTTCGGATATAATCTATGTGGACCCTGAAAAATTCGACCGCCTGAAAACAGAGCAGATTGCAGAGGAAGTGAAATACTTCAACGATAAGCTGAAAACGACGGATTCCGATTATATTTTAATCGGTCCGGGACGTTGGGGCACTCGCGACCGGATGACGGGTATCCCTGTGCTTTGGTCGGATATTTCCAAAGCCAAAGTAATTGTCGAGCAAGGTTTGAAGGACTTTCCGCTGGATGCTTCGCTCGGTTCCCATTTTTTTCACAACGTAACCTCCATGAATGTGGGCTATTTTGCTATTCCTTACGAGGCAGGAAATTCGTTTATCCGATTCGACCGAATCGAACAGCAGGAACTGGTCGAGGAAAAAGAATTTGTAAAACATGTCCGTTTCCGGCATCCTTTGACAGTATTTATGGACGGGAAAAAACAGATTTCAGTGATTACTTATCAGAACGAACCTTCATAAAACACTTCTGGCAGTCGAATTCTAAAAGAAAACGATGCTTATCGTTACACAGGAACAAAGGAAACTGCAAGTCTTCGTTTTGGCACTGTTTCCGGCAACGCCCCAATTCGTATAACAGGCAATAACGGGTATGCATAAGTTCTTTTCCGCGAGGGTCAGCGATTTTCTCGAATCCGGCTTCAACCTTTTGTGCTCCGTGCTGTTGGTAAAACTTTGTGGCAAGTTGATTTACGACATTGAATCTCCAATCTATCTCCGGCTGTACGGCCACTTGCTCGTTCAGCCTGTTCAGCCTGTTCATCCGGATCACTTCCCGCCGCTCTTCCCTATTTTTTAGCAATCGGTCTAACAGGCAACGACGGGCAGCATTGGCGGCTCCGGCAGGCACAAAAAGAATTTCACCTTCATAACTCACTCGCCCGCACTCGAAATCGGTATCTCCGCATTTGGCTAACTGCTGCTTTATACGTTCCGCCTGATTGGGATTCGTAGCTATTTCAAAGGTTTCCCCGCTTTCATAAAAAGCAGTAACATCGTCTTCGTCCGTTGCTTTTAACTGTAATTTCCCGTCATGCGCCAGGGCTTCGATGGAAATACGGATTTTTCTCACGGTTCCGGATTTCTCCGTTTGCATGACAAAACGGTGATCGTAATTCCGATACACGACGGTCCCCGTCCTGATTTTCACGGCGTCCTTACACACTATCCAATCCCCGTCCGTTCCGTTTACCCTGATTCCTTTCAGTTCCCCGTCTTCGATATAGCATAACCCGTCCCCGTTATTTACAGCCTCAGATAATTCCAGCCGGAGACGGTTTCCCTGCGATTGTTTCACCGTACCGATTTGCTTTCCCATAGATTTGGGTGTATCCATATTGACTAACCCTCGTTTTCGTTTCTCTACAAAATAATCGGAATATCCCCGGTTAAAACTCCGTTCAGGATCGGCTTTAAAGGTTGAAATCACCCGTCCCGATCCCACCCGTTCCACGCCGGGACAGCGATCGATGATCGAAGAGTAATAGGATGTGACATTACTGACATAATTTTCATCCTTAAGCCGCCCTTCTATCTTAAATGAATCGATGCCCAGTCCGATTAATTCATTCATATAGGCGGACAGGTTTAAATCCTTCAGGGATAGTACATATTTATCCCTGACAATTACTTTTCCAGCGCTATCCTTCACCGACCATTTCATCCGGCAAGGCTGGGCGCATTCTCCCCGGTTGGCCGAACGTCCGAACATATATTGGGAAAGATAACATTGTCCGCTCAGGCTCACACACAAAGCCCCGTGAACAAACATTTCCAATTCTGCTTTCACCTCCTCCCGGATCGTGCGAAGTTGTTCCAAAGAGAGTTCCCGTGCCAGCACAATCCGCTGAAATCCCAAGCGGTCTAAAAATTTAATCCGATCCAGATCGTAATTATGCATCTGGGTACTGGCATGCAAGGAAATAGGCGGAATGTCTAATTTCAATATTCCGGGATCCTGAACGATCAAAGCATCCGCTCCTATCGAATATATCTCCCGGATTAAACGTTCGGCTTCCGGCAACTCCCGATCGTATAAAATGGTATTCAGTGTAACGAACACTTTGCAATAAAACCGGTGTGCATACTCTACCAGTTTTCGCAGGTCTTCCAGGCTATTCCCGGCAGCTTTCCGGGCTCCGAAAGCCGGCGCGCCGATATACACGGCGTCTGCCCCGTGATTTATGGCAGCCATGCCGATCGTTATATCTTTCGCCGGAGATAATAGTTCAACCCGTTTCATTCTTTTATAATCCTTTTGGTGAAAATAAGCCCTTTTTTTCTTCTGCCGGTTAAATATTTATTTCCATTCGATCTTTAGATCAGGATACTTTTCACCCTCGACAACAGGTAATTCCAATAATTGGCATGTAGGAAAATGACGATCGAGATATTGCCGGATGATTGTGATCGAATCGTTCTTTATCCATTCGCTATCATTGGGAAAATCATTATACACCACATATTGCAAATCTATACCCCGAATCCGGCAAAGTTCCAGGCTCATGAGCGAATGGTTGATACTGCCCAGTTTGGAAGAAGTCACCAGGATCAGGGGATACCCCTTTTCCTGAATATAATCGATCGTCATATAATCACGGCTGACGGGCACATATAATCCGCCGGCTCCTTCGAGTAAAACCACATCATAAAGAGAGGCCAATTTTTCAGTCGCCCGGCATATCTTATTCGTATCGATAGAAATACGATCGATCTCTGCAGCTAAGTGTGGAGAAGCCGGATAAGTCATGACGTATGGACAGGTAGTTCCGTCCCGATCCACATCCTGAGGCGTTATTCCCATGATTTCCCGGTGTTTCAGAATATCCTCCGAAATTCCCCGGCATCCGGTTTGAATGAATTTTTGAGTGATAACCTTCACGCCTTGCCGATAAAGAGTCCGGGCGATAATACCGGTTGCAATGGATTTTCCGGCATCCGTATCGATGCCACTGATAAAATATACTGACATTTCAAGAAAGTTTTATATTGAACAGGAAACTTCTACTATCCGACAAAAGTATAAAATTCATAGCATTTACAATTTGATTTAAGATTTTGTTCATAATTTTGTGGTTCTAAGAAAACCATTTTAAGCTTGATGAAAAAATGAAAACAAAAAATCTATTCACGACACTGTTACTTGGAGGAAGTATCGTACTTTCCGGTACAGTTTTCACAGGATGTGCAAGTATGAGTAACACCGGAAAGGGAGCCGCTATCGGCGCCGGAGGCGGTGCAGCACTGGGGGCAGGTATCGGAGCGCTGGCCGGCAAGGGCAAAGGCGCTGCCATCGGAGCC
>UQTM01000051.1 GCA_900544025.1 uncultured Odoribacter sp. | reverse complement strand
GTAAAATTAAACTCAATGATGCTGCTATTATGACCGATAGCGAAATGAAGTACATTTTTGGAGGAACAGGTTCAAGTACAGGTACATCGGAGGAGTGTGATACGAATGAAGAAGGGGATGGATGTGCGTCTGAAGGGATCAAATGTAGAGTTAATGAAAAATTTGAAGGTAAATGTGAATGGAGAACATATACCGGCAGTGAGGGAGCGGTAAGTTTTTGTAATTGTGTACATTATTTTGATTAGTGAGTGTTAATTTGGGATTAATTCAGGATGACTTGTAATATATATAAGTGTTACAGGTCATCTATTAATAGAAATGAATGAAAATAAAACAGAATATTTTTGGAGCAATTGTTTCGAGATTTTATAGCTAAGGATAGATTATAGGAAAATGTTATTTGAAACAAATTATTAATGAAAACGGTCTTTTGGTATATTGTATTTTGCTTATTGGTAGCTTGTAATGGAAAATCCAATAAAAATGAAAATATGCAGAATGGGTTGATTGTGTTGGATTGGGATAAGAACTATCCGCTAAAAGAAATTTTCCTCCAGGAAATAGCGGATGTTGAATATATTCCGATGGAAACAAGGGCAGATGTATTGCTGGATGGGAATTCTTTTCACCTGACTTTTATGTCGGACAGTTTAATAGTAACTAAAAATAAGAGTGGTGATATTTTTGTTTTCAATCGGCAAGGGGAAAATATTCATGTTTTTAATAGGACAGGAAGGGACGGGGAACAATATACTAAAATTGCTTTTATGGCAGTGGATTTTATAAAGCAGGAGATTTTTATTACTGCCTATCCGCAAAACCAAACAATAAAAGTATATGCTTTTGACGGTACATTTAAGCGAGTGTTGAAACTTCCTCAAAATTATGAACTGGGTCATTTTTTTAATTATGATGAGGAATCATTGATAGCTATTGATGAGTATGATATTAATAAAGAAAGAAAACCACTGATTAACCCTCGTCCATATGTATTGATTTCTAAAATAGATGGACGTATCACCCCTGTTGATCTAACATTGAAGGAAAGAGTGACTAATAGTATATATATTCCTGAATTGAGAAGGACGGTTATGTGGTCGATTTCAGCCCTCTTGAAGAATGGACGGGAATGTTTTATTTCTGATTTTGGTGCTGATACGGTTTACCGTTTAGAAAACCGTAAATTGATACCTTTTATGGTAAAACGTCCTTCCTGTGCCTGGAATTTGAATCCGCCCAGAATTGCTTGCGTCAGATTGAAGACCGGCAGGTATGTCTTTGTCGATTTTTTCGAGCAGAAAGATCCTGAACAAGGTGGCCCTGAGAATTATAGAAAATTGGTTTATGACCAACAGACAGGAGAATTTTTTATATATCGTTTGATAAATCAGGATTACCAGCCGGGTAAATTTGAAAGGGAACTTGGGCAGTTTTATTGTGATTTGCCGTTGGGGTATGTTCGTGGCAAGTTGTCACCGACTCAGTTATTACAAGATTATGAGGCTGGTAAGTTACAAGGCAAGCTAAAGGAAGTAGCTTCCCGTTTGAATGAAGAGGATAATACGGTGTTGATGTTGGTTAAATTTAAAGAGTAATTGATGTAAAATAAAGGATATAATTCTTTGTAAAATGTACAAATCTATGGAGAATTATAATGTGGCGTGGATTGTGATGTGGAATTGATGTTTTATTTTATAAATAGAAATTGATGAAGCCTTTTCCCCTATATACGCAGTTGGATGCGATGGATTGTGGACCTACTTGTTTGCGAATGGTCGCTAAGTTTTATGGACGGAATTATACTCTTCAAACTTTACGGGAAAAGAGTTTCATCACTCGTCAGGGGGTGTCGTTATTAGGGATAAGCGATGCGGCGGAAAGTATCGGATTTCATACGATGGGGGTAAGGATCAACTTCGAACAATTAATCGAAGGTATGTCGTTCCCGTGTATTCTACATTGGAATCAGAATCATTTTGTGGTATGTTATGAGGCAAAGAAACAGTCTTCTTTTTTTAGTAAAGGAAAGAAAGAAGACTACATCATTAAGATTGCCGATCCTGTAGGAGAGAAATATGCCATGACTAAGGAGGAATTCCTAAAATGTTGGATCAGCTCCCGTTCTGAAAAAAGAGATACGGGAATTGCTTTAGTACTGGAACCTACTCCCGATTTTTATGAACATGAAGATGACCAGAAAAAACAAAAGAAAAATTTAGGCCATTTTTTTCGTTATATACTTCCCTATAAAAGTCAATTGTTTCAATTAATCGTGGGAATGCTATTGGGGAGTGTATTTGCCATGATATTGCCTTTTCTTACACAGGCAGTTGTCGACCAGGGAATAGGAAATAATAATATTGGCCTGATCGGGTTAATTTTGATCGCTCAATTTATCTTATCAATAACCCAGATTGCTGTTAGCTTTATTCAAAGCTGGATTACTCTACATATGAATACCCGGATCAGTATATCGTTGATATCTGATTTTTTGGTGAAATTGATGAAACTGCCTATTCGTTTTTTCGATGCTAAAAATATCGGGGACATAATGCAACGTATCGGGGATCATAGCCGAATTCAGAGCTTTTTGTTGGGAACAGCTTTATCGCTGATATTTTCGATATTTAATTTTTTTGTTTTTGCCGGTATTTTAGCTTATTATGACTTGGTTATTTTGGGCGTTTTCCTGCTGGGGAATATCCTCTATACCATTTGGGTACTTGCTTTCATGAGGTATCGCCGTAAACTTGATTATAATCGTTTTTCACAGTCGTCTTCTAATCAGAGTAATATGGTGCAGCTTATTACAGGGATGCAGGAAATAAAATTAAATAATTGTGAAAAGCAGGAAAGGTGGAAATGGGAACGGATTCAGGTGAAGCTTTTTAAGATTAGTATCAAGAGTACGGAATTGGGACAAATTCAGCAATTAGGGTCTGTTTTTTTTAGTCGTTCCACCACATTGTTTATTTCTTTTCTTGCAGCGAAGGCTGTTATTGACGGACAAATAACATTGGGAATGATGATGTCGATAAGTTACATTATCGGTCAATTGTCCGGGCCGATAGGGCAGGTTATCGGCTTTGCACAATCTTTACAGGATGCGAAGATCAGTTTGGAGCGTTTGAATGAAATACACAATAAGGAAGATGAAGAACAAATGCTTGAAACGAAATTGGATTGCTTGCCGGAAGATAGGACAATATATATTAAGAACGTTTGTTTCAGTTATGATGGGGCTGAACGGGATTATGTCCTTGATAATCTGAGCCTCAATATTCCGGTCAATAAAACAACGGCAATCGTAGGTGCAAGCGGTAGCGGTAAGACTACAATCATTAAATTATTACTTGGTTTTTATACTCCCTTGAAGGGTACGGTCAAGATTGGAGAGACGCTTTTGGATGACATAAATCCTCACTTATGGCGGCAAAATGTCGGTTCGGTAATGCAAGAAGGATTTATTTTTTCAGACACGATAGCCAATAATATTGCCGTAGGGGAGGATTGTATCGATAAAAAACGGTTGTTACATGCGGTTAAGGTGGCTAATATTAAAGAGTTTATAGAATCTCTTCCCTTAAAATATAATACGAAAATAGGGATGGAAGGCAATGGTATAAGCCAGGGACAAAGACAGCGGTTATTGATTGCGCGCGCCGTATATAAAAATCCAGAATTTATCTTTTTTGATGAAGCTACGAATGCATTAGATGCTAATAATGAGAAAATTATTATGAATAACCTTATTGAATTTTATAAAGGGAAAACAGTGGTGATCGTAGCGCATAGGTTAAGTACGGTTCAGCATGCTGATAATATTGTTGTTTTGGATAAAGGAAAAATTATAGAGCAAGGAACTCATATCGAACTGACAAAGAAAAGAGGGGCTTATTATACTTTAGTAAAGAATCAACTGGAATTAGGTGTGTGATATGGATGTAGAAACAGATAAGATAGAACTTAGAAGTGAAGAATTTCAGGAAGTATTGGGACGTATCCCCAATTGGATGTTAAGATGGGGAATTACGATACTTGCTTCTTTGACTCTCTTATTTTTAATTGGTAGTGCTTTTTTTAAATATCCTGATATCATTAGCACTGCAATGACGTTAACCGGATCTACTCCAACTGCTGCTGTTGTCGCTAAAATATCTGGTAGATTAGATTCGTTGTATGTCAGGGACAATCAGAATGTCAGGTCGGGAGAATATTTGGCCGTAATTGAAAATTCTGCCAAGACGGAAGACGTTTTATTATTGCAAAAATATTTGGCATCGTTTGTTATCTCAAAATCTGATCTATCTCCGGTACGGAACCTGTGTTTGGGAAATATGCAAAGTACGTATGCGGTTTTTTGTTCGACTTTGTTCAACTATAAAGAATTTATTCGTTCGGGTTTTTATTCGGCCAAAAAGAAGTTTATTCAAAATCGCATAGCACAAGGAGAGTTACAATATCGGGATATAGTACGTCAAAAAGATATCGCCGGTCAGCAGTTGGAATTAGTAACAAAGCAATTTATAAGGGATTCGATATTATACCGGGAAGGAGCATTGTCTGATGAAAAATACGGACAAAGCCGTAACGATTATTTGCAGGAACGTTTGGTGTATGAGAACATACAGGTTTCTTTGAATAATATATCTATGCAAGTTATGCAGATGAAAGAGGCTTTGCTTGATGTCGAACAGCAGTTTGTTGAAAAAGAGAATATATTTTTGACCCAGTTGAATTTGCAAATGCAGCAGTTGAATAATGAAATACGGGATTGGGAAATGACTTATGTTATACTCGCTCCTATAAGTGGAAAGATTACTTTTACTACTTATTGGGTGAAAAATCAAAACATTTCTGCCGGAGAAGAGATATTTAATATTATCCCTACCGATCGTGTTGAGTTGGTCGGGAAAGCTTTACTTCCAATAGCTCGTTCGGGAAAGGTGAAAGTGGGACAGAATGTGAATATTCGTTTTGAAAATTTTCCCGAAAATGAATTTGGGATGGTGAATGGGACGGTAAAGAATATTTCCCTTGTCCCGATAAAGACAGAAACTGGAAGTTATTATGTTGTTGAGGTAATCTTTCAGCATGGGCTTCAGACTACTTATAAAAAAGAATTGCCTTTTTTACATCGAATGAATGCACGGGCAGATATAATAACAGAACAGATGTCTTTGTTGGAACGCTTTTTTATGCCTTTGCGGAAATTGTGGAATGAACAATTAATGAGTAACTGATTTTACATGAAAAACAATTTGTATTCACCATTGATACCTGTTGCTTTTAATTTGGAACAAAGGATAATCAACTTATTGATGTTTCGTGCGAATTTTTTGAAAGACACCGGGCTCTTGTCAGGAAAAATGGGGATAGTACTTTTTTTTGCATCTTATCATAGATTGTGTTTAGAAAGTATTTATGAAACCATTGCGGATGAATTAATGGAACAGGTGATAGAAGCTGTGCATAAGGAACTCCCTATTGGATTGGGTTCGGGGTTGAGCGGAATAGGTTGGGGTATTGAATTTTTAATTCAAAATGGTTTGTTGGAAGGGGATAGTGTTGAAATTTGTGAAGAAATAGATCGTAAAATTATGGAAAGGGATCCCCGGAGAATAACAGATTTTTCTTTGGAGACAGGCTTGGAAGGAATCCTTCATTATGTATTGGCTCATATAAATGGTACAATTAAAGGACATTTGGCTATGCCTTTCGATAAGACTTATCTTTTCGATCTTTATTCAACTTTGAATTCATTGTCAGGGAAAGAAGGTATGAATGAAGATTTGGTGCACTTGATAGATGAGTATGTTCAATTTTATGAAGGTAGGAAATCCATTTCCTACAAGCCGGCAATCACTTCATTTATAGGCTTGTCGGATGTGGATGAAAAAAAAATAACAACTTATCCCATAGGGATAAAAGATGGGCTCACGGGATTTTTATTTAAATCTTTCATCGAGAGAATGGATATGAATATTTTGACGGATAGAGGTGTTGTACAGCGTATTGCTCAGAATAAGCTGGTAATTTAATTACATTAAATATTTATGAGGAACGTTTATTTAATAGATGAACATGTCAGTTCCCGAACAAACGGGATTGGTCCATTTATAAAAGCATATACGGCTTGTTTAAAAAAAATGGGGGTGAACTTATCCATTGTTTCATTTAATGAAGATGTTGCCGAATTTGATATAAAAATGGAAAAAGGAGTGAGGAAGTTACTTTTTCCTATTTTTCCGACAGGAAATTTTCTTAATCATCCACAAATTGTTACTCGTTTTTTTAAACAATACATAAAAGATTCTGCTGACAATGTGTTTTGTTTTAATCATTCTCCCTGTAGAGACTTACTCCAAACGATAAAGGACTCTTTTCCTTTATCAAAGATTGTATTTACGATACACGACATGGCGTGGACCGGAGCATTAAAAGGAGAATCGGCTATGTTGGCTCATATTGTTGCCCATCGAAAAAGAAAAGCTTACCGGGAAAAATACGGGAACCTGTTAGATTATTTCGATCAGGAAAAACAAATGTATGATTTTGTTGATGCTATAGTTTGCCTTTCTCACAATACTTATGATGTATTGAGAGATGTTTATAGGATTGATGAAAATAAGATTAATTTGATTCCCAGCGGGATGAGAGGAACCAAAATAGTCACGACAGAAGATGAAAAAATGCAGATACGAAAAAAGTGGAACATAGGAAAGGATGAAAAAATATTATTTTATGCTGGCCGCCTTAGCGGTCCCAAAGGTATTTATCCTTTAGTGGCTGCTTTTACAGAAGTATTGAAAAGTTATCCTGATACACGATTGGTGTTGGCGGGGTCTGCCAATAGTGAATGGAGTTATTTTTTAGCTTCGATTAAACGTATTTCGTCTAAAATAATTACTACAGGTTTTATTTCTAAAAAGGAACTGAAGGAATGGTATCGGATTGTGGATATTGGAATTATTCCTTCTTACTATGAGCAATGTCCCTACGTTGCCATCGAAATGATGATGTATGGATTGCCGATTGTCGTGTCGGATGCGAATGGACTGAGAGATATGTTTACCGACAAGGAAAATGCAGTGGTTGTACCGCTTGGAGACAGACAAAATTCTAAAGAATTTACCAGACATATCCGGGATGCGCTTATGCTATTATTAGAGTCGGAACAATTGAGGCGAGAATTGGGGAAAAAAGCGAAACAAACATATCGTAATACATATTCATTAACAGCTATGTGCGAGAGGTATCAGCGTTTCTTTAATAATATAAATTAGTTGTACTATGAATCCTAAAAGGCCTTCATTATCATTTTGTATTACCTGTAAAAATAGGTTACATCAAATACGGCGAACTTTACGTAAAAATCTGGAGGATAATCGTGATGGGGAGGATACGATAGACTTTGTTCTGGTTGATTTTGGTAGTACCGATGGTTTACAAACTTGGCTTGAAAAAAATTTTGCCGATGATATACAAAGTGGGTATCTCCATTGTTATTATACGGATGAATTGTCTCATTGGCATGCCTCTGTGGCAAAAAATACGGCACATCTTTTAGCAAAAAATGAAATTGTTGTGAATTTGGATTGTGACAATTACACTGGTTTACAGGGGGGGAAATTTGTAATAGATAATATGTTGAAATATGGTTTCCCTATCATACACCAGTTTAGCAATCAATTGGGAGACGGCTCATTCGGAAGAATTGCTGTTAAGAAGAAAGAGTTTTTGATGATGGGAGGATATGATGAATCTTTAGGACCGTATGGCGCTGAGGATATAGATTTCGTACAGCGTTTGTGGGTGAAAGGGAACACTTATATCCATTTACCTGATAAGAAATATAATAAAGCAATAATCAATACAAAAGAAGAAGGTGTTGCAAATTTAGATACCGATATGAATTGGTGGCAGTTGATACAGCAGAGCCGTAGCATGTCATATAAGAATATAACGTCCGGAAGGATTATTGCCAATAAAGAACAGGGACACATCGGAATAATGCGAGGTATCTATAAGGTAATGGTTACAGATAAAGATTATAATTAAGTGTTTTGAAAAATGACTGCAAGTGAAATTCTGGTATCTGTTGTTGTTCCGGTATATAATCAGGCCGATACGATTGAAGAGACGCTGGGGAGTGTCTTGAACCAGACACATAAAAATATAGAAGTAATTGTTGTAGATGATGGCTCTGAAGCCGATATAAAAACAGTCATCGATAAACTGGAGGATAAAAGAATATCTTTTTACAGATTGACGCACAAGAATGCTAATGTCGCCAGAAATTACGGTATTCAAAGAAGTAAAGGGAAATATATTGCAATGCTCGATGCTGACGATATTTGGAAGCCGGAGCATTTGGCTGATAGTTTGGTTGCCATGAAGGAGTCGGCTGCAGATGGTGTATATGGTAGTTTGATTCTTAAGGATGCTGATACAGAGGAAGAGAATGTTGTTATGGCAAGTAAGCCGAATCGAGGGGAGACAATGCTTAATTATCTGTTGCGTAATGGGTATGGAGCTCAGACGTCCACTCTTGTTTTATCAGCAGAGAGTGTTAAGGATATTTTGTGGAATCCGGAACTGAACAGGCATCAGGATTATGATTTTGTGGTCAGATTCAGTAAAAAATACAAACTTGCGGTAAAGAAAAAACCGACGACATTTTATATCTTGAGGTCAAGATCGCATGAGATGGACTTTCATTCCTGTATTAAATTTATCAAGGCCAATGAAAATGATATAGAGCCTATTAATTATTATAATTATAATTCGGGAATGCTCCGGCTGGCGTTGAGATTAAATGCAAAACCTGATATTATAAAACACTATCGTAGAGAAGCTACTTATTATAGAGAACTTCTCCCTTATATTCAATACATTCAAATATGTCGGCCGGCTAATAAATTTGAAAGATTGGTTTATAAATGGAGGTATCTGTATTATATTTTACGGATAAAAGTCGAATTGTGAAATTGTAGCTGAGTAAAAGGAAAGTGGTTTGGAGGTTTTCTATTTTATGCAGGGATATGGATGCATAAACAATGTAGAAGAATGTTGTTATTGCGTGATTGTATAAATTTTAAGCAATGAGGATACTTATAATTGAAACCGGAAAGAATTAAAAGTCCTTTCCGGTTTTCGTTATTTTGGGGATAATTCCATTGATGATCGAATCGGTGTCCCGGTAACTTTGCCGGGCTGTGCTATCGTTCTGGAGGGCGGGGATTTCGTGTGCGTAGGTTTCGGGCACCACATAATAACGTCGTTTCCCATTTTCAATAGGGCGGTAAACATAGTTGTTCAGATATTCCATCCGGTAATTGGATTTCCCTTCCCGGTTGCGTGAAAGGGTTAAACGTATGCCTATGCCTCCGGTCGTGTAGCGTTTGCTTTGATTGGAGATAAAATTGCCTAAAGAATAAACGGTTACTCCGGTTGTATCTTCTCCCTGTTTGAAGTATTCAACGGGCTGCACGACATGAGGGTGGGAGCCGATCACCATATCGACACCCTGGGCATGCAGCCACCGGGCAAGTCCCCGCTGTACTGCGTTGGGTGAGGTGAAATATTCGTCACCCCAATGCATCATGGCTATAATATGGGTTGCGGAATCTTGCCGCGCCTTAGCTATATCGTTTAAAATAACGGCCGAGTCGATCATGGAGACGACCTGTCCTTGGGTTACAAGGATACCATTGGTTCCGTAAGTATAGCTTAATAGAGCGATTTTGAAATTTTCATGCCGGATGAAAAGCGGAACGGATTTCTGCCAGGATAGAGTGTCGGTAAATGTTCCCGTATGCGTCAGGTCTAAAGAATCGAGCCACTCGATTGTGCGGCGAATGCCTGTTGCTCCTTTGTCGCAAGAGTGATTGTTGTTCGTAGTAAGAATATTCACTCCGCAAAACTGTAAATCTCTTGCCAGTTGCCAGGGAGAGCAAAAATTCGGATAACCGCCGAAATTTTTATTATCGAGAGTGGTTTCCAGGTTTGCAATTACATAATCGGCCGATTGCCAGTAAGGAACCATATACTGGAAACAATGTTTGTAATCGTACTCTTGCGTTTCCGGATTGTAAGCCCCGTGTATCTGGGGATCGTGTTGCATGACATCTCCAAAGAAAAACAGGGTAAGAGATTGTGGCAATGTGTCTGTCCGGGGAAATACCCATTCGTTGGCCTGTGTGGCCTGTAAGAAGAGTAAGGGAAAGACCAATGCCAGAATTTTCTTGTTCATTATGCTGGAGTTAAAAAGAAAAGCCGGATAAATACCGGCTTTCGTGTTATTTGGAAAATTCAAATTTAAAATCTGCTTCTGCCGGGGGAATACATTGACCGCCGCAGCAAGCCATAAACTCGACGTAGCCTACCAGTTTTCCCTTGTCTTCGGTGAGTTTCACCCTTTGTACAAAAGTTACTTTGTCCGTAAAATATTTAACGTCCATATCGAATGCTTCGCTGTGTTCCACCTGGGGAGAGGTGGTTGCTTTAAATGTTCCGACTTTTTCGATACCGGAAGTTTCTTCTTGGTCGATATTGAATGTCGTCGGAAGAGGACCGTTAGGAGGCAATTGCGTATCGTAAAGGTGCCAGGTATTCTCGATAGTTGCCGTGCAGGTGATATCGAAAACACCTTCACTCACTTTTTTTTGAGTGATCTGCCATTTCACGGGCTTTAATACCTGTGCAGACACTCCGGTCGTGAAAACGGCAATTACAAAAAGAAGAGATATAATCTTTTTCATGTTTTGAAGATTTAATTCCTGAATGACGGATTTAGCTATAAAGATAATATAATTCGTGGAAATTTATTTACAGCTATAAGAAACAGGATCACGGCGTGAGTAGAGTGCCGTGATCCTGAGAATAGTGTATTAAAGTGTTTTCTTCACTTCTACTTCTTGGTAGGCTTCGATCATGTCTCCGACATTGATATCATTGTAATTTTCAATGTTCAATCCACATTCAAAACCTTTGGAAACTTCTTTCACATCGTCTTTGAAACGTTTCAGGGAACCCAGAACTCCGGTATAGATTACAATTCCGTCCCGGATAATCCGTACTTTGGATGACCGGACAATCTTTCCGTCGCGCACGATACAACCTGCGATTGTACCGACTTTGGTAATTTTGAAAGTTTCCATCACTTCTACTGTCGCGATGATTTCTTCCTTGATTTCCGGTGAAAGCATTCCTTCCATTGCCGACTTCAGTTCTTCAATAGCCTGATAGATCACAGAGTAAAGGCGGATGTCGATCTGTTCTTTCTCTGCCAGTTTACGTGCACTCATAGACGGACGTACCTGGAAACCGACGATAATGGCGTTGGAAGCTGCTGCCAGTAAGACATCGCCTTCTGTAATCTGCCCAACAGCTTTGTGAATAATATTCACCTGGATTTCATCGGTGGACAATTTGATTAAAGAATCGGAAAGGGCTTCGATAGAACCATCTACGTCACCTTTTACAATTACATTCAGTTCCTGGAAGTTTCCGATAGCGATACGGCGTCCGATTTCATCCAGAGTAATATGTTTTTGAGTACGTAAACCTTGTTCACGCTGTAATTGTTCGCGTTTATTCGCCAGCAAACGGGCTTCTTTTTCATTGCCCATCACATTGAATTTATCTCCGGCCTGTGGTGCTCCGTTCAAACCGAGAATCAAGGCCGGTTCCGACGGGCCGGCTTTTTCCATTTTCTCACCACGTTCGTTGAACATCGCTTTCACGTGTCCGTAATATTGTCCGGCAAGTATAATGTCTCCCACTTTCAAAGTTCCGGCCTGTACAAGTACCGTGGCAACGTAACCGCGTCCCTTATCCAATGACGATTCAATGATAGAGCCGGTTGCTTTTTTGTGCGGATTGGCTTTCAATTCCAATAATTCGGCTTCCAGCAAAACTTTTTCCAGCAGTTCTTCGATGTGAAGTCCTTTCTTGGCTGCAATCTCCTGGCATTGATATTTTCCGCCCCATTCTTCAACAAGGTAATTCATGGCAGCCAGTTCTTCCCGGATTTTATCGGGATTGGCTCCCGGTTTATCGATCTTGTTGATGGCAAAAATGATCGGAACGCCGGCGGCACTTGCGTGATTGATCGCCTCGATAGTTTGAGGCATCACATTGTCGTCCGCTGCGACGATAATAATAGCGATATCGGTTACCTGGGCACCACGGGCGCGCATTGCGGTAAAGGCTTCGTGTCCCGGAGTATCCAAAAATGTAATGGTACGCCCATCGGCCAGTTTCACGTTATAAGCTCCGATGTGCTGGGTAATACCTCCGGCTTCTCCTGCGATCACATTGGTTTTACGGATACTGTCGAGCAATGAGGTTTTACCATGATCCACGTGTCCCATAACCGTTACGATCGGTGAACGCGGAATCAGGTTTTCTTCCGAATCTTCTTCCTCTTCTTCGATGGCTTCCTGAATGTCCACACTTACGAATTGTACGGAGAATCCGAATTCATCGGCAACGATATTGATTGTTTCTGCATCCAGCCGTTGATTGATAGAAACGAACAAACCTAAGGACATACAAGCCGAAATGATTTCCGTAACACCGATATTCATCATGGTTGCCAACTCGGCCACGGTTACAAACTCGGTCAGCTTCAGGATGCTCTTTTCTTTTTCTTCCTGTTCGAGTTCGGCCTGTAATTTCTGTTGAACGGCATCACGTTTGTCCCGGCGGTGTTTGGAAGTTTGTGATTTTCCTTTGTTGCCTAACCGGGCAAAAGTATCTTTAATTTGTCTATCGACATCCTCGTCGGAAATTTCAGTTTTCTCGTTTTTCTTTTTCTTCAGCTTTTTCAGCTTCTTCTTATTCTCCTCGATCTTGGTATTTTTCCCGGGAGCAGGAGTAGAAGTAGAAGCTACGTCCAATTGAACCTTTTCATCCTGACGAAGAATTCGGGCTCTTTTTTTACGGGTGTCCGAATCACCGCCCTCACTCTGAGTTTCGGTAACATTTTCCGTTTCTGGTTTTACGCCTGTTGCCGGTTTTTGTAATTTACGGGCTTCTTTCCGGTCGCGCTCTTTTTCCTGCCGGGTCTTTTTAGGAGGCCGTGTACGCTGATTGATCGCATCCAGATCGATGGAACCTACTACTTTTACTTCATTCTTTATTGCCGGCTGGCTTACCTTGAAAGGTTCTGCCTGAACTTCGTTTTCCTGAGAAGTAGAATTTTCCGGTGCAACGATCGGAGCTTCTGCCTTTGGCTCTTCCGGCTGTTGCTCGGCTTCGATTTTAAGTGCAGGAACTTCTACGGGAGCCTGTACATTGGGTGTTTGCTCTACAGGTTTTGCTTTGTGTGGCGGATTCAGGTCGATATGGTCCACTACTTTTATTTTGTTTTCCAGTTTAACCTCGTCTTTCACAGAAATAAATTCGTCTTCATCTTCTTCGTTTTCCGAAGACACATTACCTGCGTTATCTATTGTTACAGTTTCTTTTTTCTTACGTGTATTTTTCAGATCAACCAGGGTAGATTCTTTTTTTACTTCGCTATCGGTTGAAAATTCTTTCGCTACCAGAGAGTAGTCTTCTTCCGTTAGCTTAGCGTTAGGGTCAGAGGATATTTTTATCCCCTTACTGTGTAGAAATTCTACGATCGTAGAAAGTCCTACATTAAATTCTCGGGCTACTTTACTTAATCTTACTGCCATATTTGAGATTACAAATTTTAACGCGTTAAGGGCGGTCTTTATTCAAATTCCGCTTTTAAAATATTGAGGACTTCCCGGATCGTTTCCACCTCGAGGTCTGTCCGACTTTCCAACTCTGCTTCGCTTAGCTCTAAAACGCTTTTTGCAGTATCGCAGCCTACACGTTTCAGCTCGTCGATGATCCAAGGTTCGATCTCGTCGGCGAATTCTTCGATATTAACGTCTTCTTCTTCCCGGGTTTCGTCCAGTTCCCGGTAAACATCTATTTCATAACCGGTCAGCTGGCTTGCTAATTTTATATTTAAACCGCCTTTACCGATTGCCAGGGAAACTTCTTCCGGATCCAGATATACATTGGCTTTTTTCTGGGCCTCGTCGATAACGATGTTTTTGATTTTGGCCGGATTTAAAGCTCTGGTAATATATAACTGTAAATTGTTGGTATAATTGATCACATCGATATTCTCATTTCTCAGTTCCCGGACAATTCCATGAATCCTGGAACCTTTCATTCCCACACAAGCTCCTACCGGATCGATACGGTCGTCATAAGATTCTACGGCAACTTTTGCTCTTTCGCCCGGAACACGGACAACATTTTTAATCGTGATTAAGCCGTCGAAGATTTCCGGAACTTCATTCTCGAATAATCTTTCCAAGAATACCGGAGAAGTTCTGGATAGAATGATATACGGATTAGAATTACGCATTTCAACCCGGATAACAACAGCTTTAATCGTATCGCCTTTTTTGAAAAAGTCGGTAGGAATCTGTTCTTGTTTAGGCAGAATCAATTCGTTGCCCTCGTCGTCCAGTACCAACATTTCTTTTTTCCACACCTGGTAAACTTCTCCCAGGATAATTTGGCCGACTTTGTCTTTATATTTATTATAAGTATTGTCTTTTTCCAGCTCAAGAATCCGTGCAGACAGGTTTTGGCGTAATGCCAATACGGAACGGCGTCCGAAATCTTTAAATTTAACTTCATCGGTTACATCTTCGCCTATCTCATAGTCTGCATCGATTTTTTTCGCATCGCTGAGAGATATTTGGGTATTCGGGTTTTCAACTTCGCCATCTTCGACTACTGTCCGGTTTCTCCAGATTTCAAGGTCGCCTTTGTCGATGTTGATAATAATATCGAAATTTTCATCTGTACCGTATTTTTTCAGCAGCATGTTTCTGAAAATATCTTCCAGTACCCGCATCAATGTAGCTCTGTCTATATTTTTGAATTCCTTAAATTCAGCAAATGAGTCTATCAAGTTAATATTTTCCATTTCAACTTTCACTGTTATTTATGATTGATATAATTCTTTCGATTAAAATATTACAACGTCTTTGATTTGTTTGATTTCATTCCGGCTGATCGTTTTTTCGGTTTTGACCAGCTCTTTTTTCTTTTTACCTTCAACCATTTTCTTTTCTTCATATTCCAGAGTCACCGTTTCAGGCGTAAAAGCTTTCAGGATTCCGGTAAGTTTCGTATTGTCGTTTAGTTTAACTTCTACGCTTTTTCCTACGTTTTTCTGGTATTGCCCTTCCACTTTAAACGGATAACCGATACCCGCACTGGCGACAGTTAATGAGAAGTCTTCGGACTCCCGGTCGAAATGCGTTTCAATCTCCCGGCTTACTTCCATACAGGTTTGGATACTAACACCTGTTTGGGCATCGATAAAAACCTCGATGATGTTATCTTTGGATACCGACAGATCGACTAAAAACAGCTGTTTGGTTTTCAGAATTTGTTCTGTAATTTGCTTAATTTCTTCAATTTTCATATGTCCGATTGCTAAAGACAAAAGAAAGAGGGGACTGTCGTCCCCTCGATTAGTACTGCTAAAACCGATGCAAAGATACGATTATTTATTGAAATACAAAATATTATATGGAGTAATTCATGTGAAATCATTGTAATATTTATAAATCTCTGTTTGTTGTTTTGATAAGTAAGTTGTTGGAATGCTGTTTGTATTGTATTGATTGTTAGTGTAATATGATTGAAATACGTACGAATTTAAAGTGTTAATATTTGAAACATATTCGTAATATATTTACAAGTTACAAATAAAATTCGTAAGTTTGCCCGAAATTTTTAATATTATGGAATTTAGAGCAAAAGACATTGCGAACTTGCTTCAGGGAATTGTGGAGGGAGACGGTGAAGTATTGATCAATGATGTATCCAAAATAGAAGAAGGCCGGCCCAGTACACTGGCATTTCTGGCAAATCCCAAATATGAACATTATATCTATACGACACAGGCTTCAGTAGTGTTGGTGAATCATGATTTTGTTCCGTCGCAGACCGTGCCTTGCACGATGATCCGTGTGCCTTCTGCTTACGATGCCATTGCAGCTTTATTACAGGTATATGACGAAATGTTGCGTCCGAAGCCCGAAGGAATAGAAGAGCCTTCGTTCATTGCTCCCGGAGTTGTGATCGGCGAAAAACCTTATATCGGCGCTTTTGCTTATATCGGGAAAGGTGTAAAAATCGGCAACAATGTAAAGATATATCCTCAGGCTTATATTGGGGAAGGAGTGGTGATCGGCGATAACACGACGATTTATTCCGGTGTGAAAATTTATTACGGCTGTGTGATCGGCAATAACTGTACGATACATGCAGGCTCGGTTATCGGTGCGGACGGCTTTGGATTTGCTCCGGTGAACGATTCTTATAAGAAAGTGCCTCAAATCGGGAATGTAGTGTTGGAAGATTATGTAGAGATTGGGGCGAACGTATGTATCGACCGGGCTACGATGGGGGCTACCTGCATCAAGAAAGGGGTGAAACTGGACAATCTCGTTCAAGTTGCCCATAATGTAGTCGTAGGAGAAAATACGGTTATGGCGGCACAATGTGGGATTGCAGGTACCACAAAGATTGGAAAACATTGTATGTTCGGTGGCCAGGTAGGGATTGCCGGACATTTGGTCGTGGGGGATAGAACAACATTGGCAGCACAGAGTGGTGTGACAAATAATATTGATGCGGATTCGGTATTTATGGGGGCTCCTGCCTTTGATGTAGCAAAATACCGTAAATCTTATGTGTTATTCAGGAAATTGCCTGATTTATACGGACAGATCCGCGATTTAGAGAAAGAAATACAAACATTAAAGTCAAAACAATAATGTCAGTAAAACAAAACACATTAAAGGGAGAATTCTCATTAAAAGGAAAGGGATTACATACAGGAAAAGAAGTTTGTGCAACTTTTAAACCTGTTGCTGAAAATACAGGATATCAGGTAGTAAGAACGGATTTAGAAGATAAGCCTGTCATTCCTGCATTGGCCAATTATGTGGTATTTGTTGATCGGGCAAGTTGCCTGGAAAAAGACGGAGTGCGGGTATATACGCTGGAGCATGCTGTGGCTGCCCTTTATGGGTGTGGCATCGATAATTGCCTGATCGAATTGGACGGAGAAGAATTTCCGATTCTTGACGGTAGCTCTAAATATTACACCGAGGCTATCACTAAAGTCGGAGTGGAAGAACAGCAGGCAGAACGCCGTTGGTTTACCGTTACTCAAAAAATGGAATTTTATTGCCCGGACACTAATACCCGGCTGACACTCTTACCCGATGACGATTATAACATCAATACAATCGTAGCTTATAATTCACCATACCTTTCTATGCAGTATGCTTCTTTTTCTTTTGCTAAAGATGATTTTGTGAAAGAAATAGCGCCTTGCCGTACTTTTGTATTTTTAAGAGAGGTAGAAACTTTATTGGCCAATAACCTGATCAAAGGAGGGGACTTATCCAATGCGATCGTGATCGTCGATCGTGAAGTCGATCAGGAAGAAGCAGACCGTTTGGTGAAATTGTTCGGTTATGACAATATAGAAATTAAAAAAGGCATTCTGAATAATTTGGAATTGTATTTCGACAACGAGCCCGCCCGTCACAAACTTTTGGATGTGATCGGCGATTTGGCTTTGTGCGGACGTTTTATCAAAGGACGGGTGATTGCAGAAAGACCGGGACATAAAGCGAATGCTTCTATGGCAAAAATGTTGAGTAAAGCCATTGCAGCCGAAGAAAGAGAGGATGCTTGTCCTCATGTCGATCTGACGGCTGAACCGCTTATGGATATAAATCAGATTCGTAAATTATTGCCTCATCGTCCGCCTTTCCTGTTAGTCGATAAAATTTACCAGATAACGGAAAATTGCGTAATCGGTTCGAAAAATGTCACCATGAACGAGCCTTTTTTTGTCGGTCATTTCCCTGATGAGCCTGTTATGCCGGGAGTTTTGATGGTAGAGGCAATGTGTCAGTGCGGAGGGATATTGGTGTTGGGCGGTGTGGACGATCCAGAGAATTATTCAACCTATTTCATGAAAATAGACGGAGTAAAGTTTAGAAAAAAGGTAGTTCCGGGAGATACTTTGTTATTTAAATTAATCACGATAGGCCCCGTACGGCGTGGAGTTGTGACCATGAAGGGATATGCTTTCGTGGGAAAAACTTTAGTTTGTGAAGGAGAATTTATGGCACAGGTCGCAAAAACCAAAAACTTATAATTATATTTGCAAGCTGAAAATCTTAATTCAGATAATTTAGTATTCACTAATACAATAAACGAATGAAACAACCGTTAGCATATGTTCATCCGGAAGCTCAGGTTGCAGATAATGTAGTGATAGAGCCTTTTGTTACGATTGATAAAAATGTGGTGATTGAAGAAGGTTCAAGAATCGGATCGAACGTAACCATACTGGAAGGTGCACGGATCGGAAAGAATTGTAAAATTTTTCCGGGAGCAGTGATCGCTGCTGTACCCCAGGATATGAAATTTAAGGGGGAGAAAAGTATTGTTCAGATAGGAGATAACACAACGATTCGCGAGTGTGTAACTGTAAACCGGGGCACTGCTGCCAAAGGTGTTACCCGAATCGGTAATAATTGTTTAATCATGGCTTACGCTCATATCGCTCACGATTGTGAAATCGGTAATAATTGCATCATCACCAATGCTTGCCAGTTAGCTGGAGAGGTTATTGTTGATGATTTCGCTATTTTAGGGGGTATGACGGCTGTACACCAGTTTGTGCATATTGGAAAGCATGTCATGATTCAGGGAGGTTCTTTGATCGGTAAAGACGTCCCTCCGTTTGTAAAGGCGGGGCGTTTGCCTTTGTCTTATGCCGGAGTGAATTCAATCGGTTTGCGCCGCCGGGAATTCTCTAACGAGAAAATCAACGAGATTCAGGATATTTATCGTATTCTTTATCAATCCGGATTGAATAATACAGATGCTATCGAGAGAATCGAGGCTGAAATGCCTGCTTCCAAAGAACGTGACGAAATCATCATGTTTGTGCGGAACAGTAAACGTGGAATTATGAAGGGATATTTAGGATAAAAATAACCTCGATAATATTTAAAAGCAGTTACATGAATTTGTAACTGCTTTTTTATTTTGACACACTCTCTTTCAGGATCATGGGAATAGACGCTTGAGCATTCAAAAACTGCTTGAATAGTTAGCTAAAGCAGGAAACTGAATTTATGGTATGAGTAATGATCTATTATGGATATGTAGAAATTTTGCAAAGGGAAATTTTAGAAGATATAAAAGTTTGTTGTGGATATTGGTGGCAAATAGTGGGGACTTATATGATTTAATTGAGACGGAAAGAAGGTAGGACGTCGGAATGAACGGTTTATAAAAATGTAATCTTTTTGTGGGAAGCCGTTTAAATGGGCTGTATATAGACGATGAAGAAGGAGGGGCGAGGGGAGGCGAAATAAAAAAAGACTGCTCTTTTGAGCAGTCTTTTTTTATTTGAAAATGTGGTCGGATTATAATTTCGGACCAGCGGCAACCAAGGCTTTACCGGCTGCGTTTCCTTCGAATTTAGCAAAGTTCTTGATGAAACGTTGTGCCAAATCTTTTGCTTTTGTATCCCAGTCTGCAGCGTTTGCATAAGTATCGCGAGGATCGAGGATCTTCGGATCAACACCCGGCAGAGCTGTTGGAACGACAAAATCGAAATAAGGAATCGTTTTGGTAGCGGCTTTGTCGATAGAACCATCCAGGATTGCATCGATGATACCACGGGTATCTTTAATAGAGATACGTTTGCCGGTTCCGTTCCAGCCTGTATTTACCAGGTATGCTTTAGCTCCTGATTTTTCCATTTTCTTAACCAGTTCTTCTGCATATTTAGTCGGGTGCAGTGACAAGAAAGCAGCACCGAAGCAAGCAGAGAATGTCGGGGTCGGCTCGGTGATTCCGCGTTCTGTACCTGCTAATTTAGCTGTAAATCCTGACAAGAAATAATATTTTGTTTGTTCTGAATTCAGGATTGATACAGGAGGCAATACTCCGAACGCGTCGGCAGACAAGAAAATAACTTGTTTGGCAGCCGGGCCTTTAGACACCGGTTTAACGATGTTTTTGATGTGATAGATCGGGTAAGAAACACGGGTGTTCTCTGTAACCGATTTGTCATTGAAGTCGATTTTGCCGTTAGCATCGACAGTTACGTTTTCCAATAAAGCGTCACGTTTGATAGCTGCGTAAATATCCGGTTCTGCTTCTTTGCTCAGGTTGATCACCTTTGCATAGCAACCGCCTTCGAAGTTAAATACACCTTCATCGTCCCAGCCATGTTCGTCGTCACCGATCAGTAAACGTTTCGGGTCGGTGGATAAGGTCGTTTTACCTGTTCCGGACAAACCGAAGAAGATGGCGGTATTCTGTCCGTTCATGTCCGTATTGGCAGAACAGTGCATAGAAGCCATACCGTTCAATGGAAGCAGATAGTTCATATAAGAGAACATACCTTTTTTCATTTCACCACCATACCAAGTGTTCAGAATTACCTGAATTTTTTCAGTCAGGTTGAACACTACGGCTGTTTCTGAATTCAGTCCCAGTTCTTTGTAGTTATCAACTTTAGCTTTGGAAGCATTCATGATCACGAAATCGGGTTCTCCAAAATTTGCCAGTTCTTCAGCGGTAGGGCGGATGAACATATTGGTCACGAAATGTGCCTGCCAGGCAACTTCCATGATGAAACGCAATTTCAGACGAGAGTTCGGGTTGGCACCGCAGAATGCGTCCACAACGAACAATCTTTTGTTAGAAAGTTCTTTGGTCGCTAATTCTTTTACTGCATTCCAGCATTTTGCATCTACCGGTTTGTTGTCGTTTTTATATTCGTCTGATGTCCACCATACGGTATTTTCACTGGTAGCGTCTTTTACAAAGAATTTATCTTTAGGAGAACGTCCTGTATATACACCAGTCATCACGTTTACAGCGCCTAATTCTGTCACCTGGCCTTTTTCAAAGCCTTCCAAACCCGGTTTGGTTTCTTCGGCGAACAATACATCATAAGACGGATTGTGTACAATTTCAGTTACACCTGTAATACCGTACTTGCTTAAATCTAATTTTGACATAGTTGTAAATTTATAGTCGATTAATTAATACTTTTTTTCCGTAATAACATTACAAAAGTAACAAAGTTTTCTTATTTAAATAATCTTGCTTCACATTAAAAGGAGAGTTTAACATTTATTAAATGTTAAAACGATAGCGTTGAGCAACCAGCTCCACATATTTGTCGGAATAACTTCGATTCACGAGCTGCTTAAATCTTTCTTCGCTGATTTGGCTCTTGTTCTTGCTGACAAGCAGATGACGTGCAGCTCCGGAAAGTGCAGCCACCTGCAAAAAAGGCTTCTCCGATCCGCTCCAATCGGATACGATCTCTGCCAGTTCTCCGTGGTGACACAGAAAGATAGACCCAAAATATCCGGCAATTTCATAACTGTTGCATGTTTCTGCAAATTGCGTAATTTTTTCTTTATTTATGTCGAAGGGAAACAAAAAGCAGGCTACGATTTGTTCTTCTCTTTTTTGTTGTTTCCAAAGCAAGGTGGCTAGTTTCTCATCCGGAAGATATTCCGACGCTAACGTCTTCAAGGAGACGTAACTGGCTCCGATCTGACCAGTTGTGGTTGCTCCTATTCGCTGGAGACTGTCTATCGTACCTCCGCTTTGCAGGCGTCGGATACGGTTACAGATCTCTATGAATGTTTTTTCTAACTGAGGGTTCAGTAATATGAAGTCCTTTTTTCCCATATTATATACAATAATGATGGATGCCGTTTTATTATTTTTGAATATGTATTGCAAAACTAACAAATGTTTTTGTTTTAACGGTTGTTTTTTCCTATCATTGTGTGATTGGGAAAAAACGTTAATTTTAATCGTATGTACGTAATTAGATTATTTGTATTCATGGCGGCGTGTGCAGTTGTGTTTCCTGTTTTGGGACAGAAAGCAAACTATAAACAAGCTGAAAAATTCAGGAAAATCGGGAGTGAAGTAAAGTCTCTGAGTGTCACTCCGAAGTTTTTAAAAGACAGTGATAAATTTTGGTTTTCGTATGAAACAAGCGAGGGAGTGCAATATTATTTTGTGGATCCGGCTAAAAAATCAAAGCGTTTTCTGTTCGAGAACAATTACATGGCCGAGGAATTGACGAAGATTACCACAAAGCCTCAGCAGGCGGAAAAATTGAAGTTGAAGGATATCGAGTTTAAGGACGATCAGAAAACTTTGAAATTTAAGGTAGATGAGTTTAATTATGAATACGACATTTATTCTAAGGTTTTGACTCAAAAAGATTCAGTGAAGGAGGATAAAAAACGGAATGCCTGGGCGACCTTTTCTCCGGACAGCACTTATATGCTGTTTGCTAAAAAGCATAATTTATACCTGATGAAATGCGGTGATAAGGACTCGACCGAAATACAGGTAACTAAGGACGGGGAACCGTTTTATTCTTATGCCTGGGGGGAACGGGATACGACCAGTAAGCGGGTGAGGGCACGTGCTACCTGGTTTAAAGATTCGAAGAAATTTTATGTGATGCGTTCGGACAACCGGAATGTTAAAGATCTTTGGGTGATTAATATATTATCAGCGCGTCCGAAATTAGAGGAATATCGCTATCCGATGCCCGGCGATAAAGAAGTTCCGCAGTATGAGCTTTCGGTATTCGATCTTGATAGCCTGAAACAGGTGAAAATACAAACGGAGAAGTGGCCGGATCAGTCATTGAGTGTCGTGTATGCCGGAAAAAAATCGGATAAGTTGTTTTTTGAAAGGAAAAGAAGAACCTGCGACGAGATCGACGTTTGTGTCGCCGATACGAAGACCGGGGAAACGAAGGTGTTGATTAACGAAAAAGCAAAACCTTATTTTAACGATCAGATGCACCATCTTTCTATTCTTGAAGATGGGAAGGATTTGTTGTGGTGGTCGGAACGTACCGGCTGGGGACATTTTTACCATTATGACGGTGAAGGAAACCTGAAAAATCAGATAACTTCAGGAGAATGGGTTGCCGGACGTATGGTACGTATCGATACGGTAGGGCGCACGATTTATTTCGAAGGCTATGGAAAAGAGAAGGACAGGAACCCTTATTATGCTCATACTTATAAGGCAAAAATCGATGGAGGGGACTTGAAGCTATTGACGCCGGAGGATGCTAATCACCGGACGGTTATGCCGAAGTCTTGCCGGTATATGGTCGATAATTATTCGAGGGTCGATTTGGAACCGGTATCGGTATTGCGGGATAATAACGGGAAAGTGTTAATGGAACTGGCACGTCCTGATTTGAAGCGCTTGTATGAAACCGGCTGGAAGATGCCGGAGCGTTTTACGGTGAAGGCAAAAGATGGGGTAACCGATTTATATGGGGTGATGTGGAAACCTTTCGATTTCGATTCCACCCGGAAATATCCGGTCATATCCTATGTTTATCCCGGCCCTCAAACGGAAGCTACTCCTTTTGATTTTACGGTGAACGGGAGCTATAACATGGCATTGGCGCAGGTGGGATTCATTGTCGTGAATTTCGGACATCGCGGAGGTAGCCCTCAACGTAATAAATGGTATCACACTTATGGCTATGGTAATTTGAGAGACTATGCTCTTCCGGACGATAAATACGGATTAGAGCAGTTGGCCGATCGTTATTCTTTTATCGATATTTCCAAAGTAGGTATTTTCGGGCACTCCGGCGGGGGCTTCATGTCCACGGCTGCTTTGTGTTATTATCCAGATTTTTATACGGCTGCCGTATCTTCGTCGGGGAATCACGATAACAATATATATAATAAATGGTGGGGGGAAACGCACAATGGCGTGAAAGAAGAGAAGAAAACCGTGAAAGATTCGGTGAAAGGCGACCGGGAAGAAAGCACCTTTAAAAGTCGGGTTGCAGCCAACCAGGAACTGGCCAAGAATTTTAAAGGTTATCTTTTACTGGTGACCGGGGATATCGATAATAATGTGCATCCCGGAAATACGTTCCGTATGGCGAACGCCCTGATCGAAGCCGGAAAGAATTTCGATCTGATCGTTTTACCGGGGCAAAGGCATGGATATGCCTATAAAGCCGGGGATTTTTATCAGCGTAGAATGTGGTATCATTTTGCGAAATATTTGTTGGGTGACAGCAGTGCCGATCAGTATTATGAGATCGACGGTTTCGATAAACGGTAATGGCGGATAGCGATAAAGACGTTTGAAAAGTAGAAATTATAAATGCAGAATAAATGAAAAAGATTATTTTATTATCGATGATTTGCGCTTTTGCCGGAATGCAATGCCAGGCTGCCAAAAAGATAAAAAAAGATCGGGTGCTGGCTACCTTTGCCGTTCCTGCGAATAAAGCCTATGCTGAGCCTTTCGCGACGGGTAATCCGGGAGTGTCTGTTCCCGTGGGCTGGCACCGATAATAAC
>UQTM01000050.1 GCA_900544025.1 uncultured Odoribacter sp. | reverse complement strand
CTAAAAAAATCAATACTATCACCTTCTGCTAAAGTTACAATTGCTTTCTTGAATGAAGGAGTTCTTCCAGATACAACACCAGCTTTTGTGTAACGGGATTTTGCCGTTCCCTGATAACGCTGGGTGTTTACTTCCAAAACACTCACACCATACATTGCTTCAACTGCTTTCTTTATCTCTATCTTATTCGCTTCTTTTGCTACAACAAAAGCCACTTGGTGCTGTTTGTCGGTAAGCATCGTCATCTTTTCCGTTAAAACGGGCTTTACTATAATTTCCATCTCTTCTTCAATTAGTTAAGATTGAACATTTCGTTAAGGCCCTTCACAGAACTTTCAACTAAAACGAGGTTTCTTGCTCTCATCACGTTATAAGTTGCAATGTCGCTTACTCTCATTACATCTACATTCTGTAAGTTGCGAGCCGACAACAACACATTTTCGTTGATATCATTCAGCACAACCAACAATTTACCGTTATTCACTTTCAAATTGTTGATTAAAGCAACCATTTCTTTGGTTTTCGGTGCTTCGAATGAAAAGTCTTCTACAACTGTTACAGCATTTGCACTTGCTTTTACAGACAAAGCTGACTTACGAGCCAATCTTTTCAATTTCTTGTTCAGCTTGAAGCTATAATCTCTTGGTACGGGACCAAAAATACGGCCTCCTCCTCTGAACTCTGGGTTCTTGATACTACCTGCACGAGCGCCACCGGTACCTTTTTGTTTTTTCAACTTACGGGTACTACCAGAAATTTCGTTTCTCTGTTTTGACTTATGAGTTCCCTGGCGATTGTTAGCCAGATACTGTTTTACGTCAAGATAGATAGCGTGTTCGTTAGGCTGAATTCCAAAGATAGCGTCATTTAACTCTACCTTTCTGCCGGTTTCCTGACCGGCAATGTTTAATACACTTAACTCCATTACTTCTGAATAATTACGTATGAACCTCTGGATCCAGGAACAGAACCTTTCACCAACAACAAATTATTTTCAGGAATTACCTTCAAAACTTCCAAGTTCTCTACAGTAACTCTGTCTCCACCCATACGGCCGCCCATGCGCATACCTTTGAAAACACGTGCCGGAGTTGAACATGCTCCGATAGATCCCGGTTTTCTCTGACGGTTGTGCTGACCGTGTGTGCTTTGTCCTACACCACCGAATCCGTGACGTTTTACAACGCCCTGGAATCCTTTACCTTTGCTGGTACCGATGATATCAACAAAAGTTGCATCCTGTAAAAGGGTAACATCCAATACGTCACCCAACTTGTGTTCTTCGGCAAATCCTGTAAACTCTACGAGTTTTCTTTTCGGAGTTGTGCCTGCTTTCTTAAAGTGTCCACTTAGCTGCTTGGTTGTGTGTTTTTCTTTTTTCTCATCAAACCCCAACTGAAGCGCTGCGTAACCATCTTTTTCCACGGTTTTCACCTGGGTTACAACACATGGACCGCATTCAATAACAGTGCATGGGATACTTTTCCCCTCAACACTGAAAACGGAAGTCATTCCGACTTTTTTTCCAATTAAACCTGGTAATTTCATTTCTTTTTTAAATAGGTTTTAATTCTTAATAACGACATAGGGTTTCGCCGTTATCACACTTTAATCTCTACTTCTACACCACTCGGTAATTCAAGTTTCATCAGAGCATCGATAGTTCCAGCGGTCGAGCTGTAAATGTCGATCAATCTTTTGAATGTGCATACCAAAAATTGTTCACGACTCTTCTTGTTTACGAAAGTTGAGCGGTTCACAGTAAAAATTCCTTTGTGAGTAGGAAGTGGAATCGGTCCGCTTACCACTGCACCTGTAGCCTTTACTGTCTTAACAATCTTCTCTGCAGACTTGTCCACTAAGTTGTGATCGTAAGATTTTAACTTAATTCTGATTTTTTGGCTCATGTTATTTATTAATTTATGATTGATGATTTGCAGCTTCGGGAAGATAAAGTCCCGAAAACCGCAAATCCAAAATCCAAAATTATAAGAGATCTACTTTACCGTTATTTTTTTCAACTACTTCCTTAGCGATATTCTTCGGAACTTCGGCATAGTGATCGAATTCCATAGAAGAACTTGCACGTCCTGACGACAAGGTACGCAATACGGTTACATAACCGAACTGTTCTGAAAGCGGCACCTTGGCAGTGATAACACGTGCACCGATTCTGGTGTCCATACCTTCCACCTGTCCCCGGCGACGGTTAAGGTCAGCGATAATATCTCCCATGAAATCTTCAGGAGTTACCACTTCAAGTTTCATGATCGGTTCGAGCAGTACCGGTTTAGCTTTCTGACAAGCTTCTTTATAACCGATTTTTGCAGCCATTTCGAATGACAGAGCATCAGAGTCCACCGGGTGGAAAGAACCGTCTTTCAGGGTTACTTTCAGGCTTTCTACTGCATAGCCCGCCAATACACCGTTGTTCATTGCTTCCTTGAATCCTTTTTCTACTGAAGGAATAAATTCCTTAGGAATATTACCACCTTTCACTTCATTAACGAATTCAAGACCTTCTTTACCTTCGGTTCCCGGAGCAATCGTGAATACAATATCAGCGAATTTACCACGACCACCGGACTGTTTTTTGAATACATGACGATGATCTACCGGAATTGTGATAGCTTCTTTATAAGCTACCTGAGGAGCACCCTGGTTACATTCCACCTTGAACTCCCGTCTCAGACGGTCGAGAATAATATCCAAGTGAAGCTCACCCATACCGCTGATCACGGTTTGACCTGAATCTTCATCGGTTTTCACACGGAAAGTAGGATCTTCCTCGGCCAATTTAGCCAAAGCCATACCCAATTTATCCGTATCTTTCTGGGTCAGAGGTTCGATAGCGATACCGATCACAGGTTCGGGGAAAGTCATACTTTCCAGTACGATCGGACGATCCTCCGAACACAAAGTATCTCCGGTACGGATATCTTTAAAACCAACGCAAGCACAAATATCACCGGCCTCGATTACATCTCTCGGCTGCTGTTTGTTTGAGTGCATCTGGAACAAACGCGAAATACGTTCTTTTTTATCCGTACGCGGGTTATATACATAAGTACCTGCTTCGATCTTTCCAGAATATACACGGGTGTAGCACAAACGTCCTACAAACGGGTCGGTAGCGATCTTAAATGCCAGAGCCGACAGCGGAGCTTCCGGATCGACTTCGAAAGTCAGATCTTCTCCATTCCGGGGGTCGGTTCCCTTGCTGTTCGGAATATCCAACGGGTGAGGCAAATAAGCGATTACAGCATCCAGCAAATTCTGTACTCCTTTGTTTTTGAAAGAAGAACCACACATTACCGGGCAGAAATCCATTGCGATCACGGCTTTACGGATCACAGCCTTCAATTCTTCACTCGTAATCGAATCCGGATCTTCGAAGAAACGTTCCATCAAAGCTTCATCCTGAACGGCTGCAGCTTCAACCAGTTTTTCTCTCCATTCCTGAGCCTCGGCCATAAGGTTTTCCGGAATTTCTTTTACAATGGCTTCCATCGCTCCGTTTTCCCAAACATAAGCTTTCATCTCCACCAGGTCGATCACGCCCTGATATGAATCTTCAGCTCCGATCGGAAGAACCAATGGAATTGGGTTAGCACCTAATTTTTCTTTGATTTCCCGTACTGCTTTGAAAAAGTCTGCACCTGAACGGTCCATCTTGTTTACAAAAGCAATTCTCGGTACACCGTATTTATTAGCCTGACGCCATACGGTTTCCGACTGGGCTTCAACACCGCCAACTGCGCAGAACAATGCCACAGCACCGTCCAATACACGCAAAGACCGTTCTACCTCAACAGTAAAGTCAACGTGTCCCGGAGTGTCGATAATATTGATCTTATATTCTTTGTCCTGATATTTCCAGAAACAGGTAGTAGCAGCGGAAGTAATGGTAATACCTCTCTCCTGCTCCTGCACCATCCAGTCCATCGTAGCGGAACCGTCATGAGTTTCACCGATTTTATGGTTTACTCCGGTGAAATACAGGATACGTTCTGTCGTTGTTGTCTTACCGGCATCGATGTGAGCCATGATACCGATATTTCTTGTAAAATGTAAATCTCTTTTAGCCATCTGTTTTTTACTCCTTAATTAAAATCTGAAATGTGCAAATGCCCGGTTAGCTTCAGCCATACGATGGGTATCTTCTTTCTTCTTGAAAGCAGCACCCTCTTCTTTGTAGGCAGCCATGATTTCAGCAGCTAGTTTTTCAGCCATATTTCTACCGCTTCTCTTACGGGAGTAAAGGATCATATTCTTCACAGAGATAGCTCTCTTTCTTGCCGGATTGATTTCGGTAGGCACCTGGAAAGTTGCTCCACCTACACGGCGACTTTTTACTTCAACCTGAGGAGTGATGTTTTCCAAAGCTTGTTTCCAGATTTCCAACGCGGGTTTTTCTTCTTTTTTACCCATTTTTTCATCTACGATGTCCAATGCATCATAAAAAATCGTGAACGCGATCGTTTTTTTACCATCGACCATCAAGTCGTTCACAAATCTGGTCACCAATACATCATTAAATTTCGGATCCGGTAACAGGATTCTCTTTTTTGGTTTTGACTTTCTCATTTCTTTTCGTTTACGAATTTTGTTCGTCAAGCTGCCCTCTTGGTCTTCAACGGTTTCACAACCATTTACTCAACTCTGTTCGGGAACGCTTCATAAACAATTCCTGTTAATTACTTACTTTTTCTTCCCTTTAGCAGGTGCAGCAGCAGCTTGGCCTGGTTTCGGTTTTTTAGTTCCGTATTTAGAACGGCTCTGGTTACGTCCGGCAACTCCGGCAGCATCCAATGTACCACGAACAAGGTGATAACGTACACCCGGAAGGTCTTTCACACGACCGCCGCGGATCAACACTATCGAGTGTTCCTGCAGGTTGTGGCCTTCTCCCGGAATATAAGCATTCACTTCTTTTCCGTTGGTCAATCTAACACGGGCAACCTTTCTCATAGCTGAGTTCGGTTTTTTCGGAGTCGTAGTGTAAACACGTACACAAACTCCTCTTCTCTGCGGACAAGAATCCAAAGCAGGAGCTTTACTCTTGTCTTCAATTTTTACTCTTCCTTTTCTTACTAACTGTTGAATAGTAGGCATTTCAAGTACTTTTAAATTAATATACTTTTCTCCAAAATGGAGTGCAAATGTAGTCACCTTTTTATTAACAACCAAACATTTAGAGCCTTTTTTGTAAAAAAGAAGTAAGATTTTCAGAAAGTTACCCGTCTCTATCTTGTTTTTTCGGGATTTTAGCGGATTTTCCAGCTTTGTCCAAACAATTAGCTGATAATAAACACATAAAACCATTCTTTCAAAAATTCTTACCGAGGCTTCCATATAAAAAGAATCCGGCCTATTTTCCGCTTCTTTTTTTCCTGGTTTTTCTCCGATGTCTTTTCTTCTCAATATTTGTTTGTCCTATATACTTACCATAAAAAAATCGATACGACTTACCTCCCTGCTTTAAAATCCCTTTCGTTCTTTCCGGTGTCACTATCTGAAAACACGATTCAACGCCCCACCTACATTGATTTTTGTAATTTCTTTCAAAAGTTTTATGCAATTTTGTCAGTTAAATCTGCTATTTTTGCAGAAATCACTTTTTCATTTTCGAAAATATCCTGCAACAACAGAAAATTATGGAAGATTTACAGGCTATCAAACAACGATTTGAAATCATCGGCAATAATTATGGACTAAATAGAGCAATCGATATCGCCACCCAGGTGGCTCCCACCGACCTATCTGTGCTGATCACCGGAGAAAGCGGAGTAGGAAAAGAAATATTCCCCCGTATCATCCATAGTTATAGCAGCCGCAAACATGCACAATACATCGCTGTCAATTGCGGTGCAATTCCCGAAGGCACCATCGACTCCGAACTTTTCGGTCACGAAAAAGGTGCGTTCACGGGAGCGGTGTCCGATCGCAAAGGCTATTTCGAAGTCACCGACGGAGGCACTATTTTTTTAGACGAAGTGGGAGAATTACCCTTATCCACACAGGCCAGATTGTTACGAGTGCTGGAAACAGGAGAATTTATCCGGGTAGGCTCTTCCAAAGTGCAGAAAACGAATGTCCGGGTGATTGCCGCAACGAATCTGGATATTCCGCAAGCGGTGAAAAACGGAAAATTTCGGGAAGATTTATATTATCGTCTCAACGCCATCCCCATCTCGATCCCTCCTTTGCGGGAACGGAAAGAAGATATTCCCTTGCTTTTCCGTAAATTTGCAGCCGATTTTGCAGAAAAATACCGGATGCCGGCAATCCGCCTGACCGAAGAAGCCGTAGAGATTTTACAATCTTTCCGTTGGCCGGGAAATATCCGGCAACTAAAAAATATCACCGAGCAAATTTCGATCATCGAACAGGAACGTATCGTGGACGCAGCCACTTTAAGTAAATACATTCCTCAAAACGATCCCATGCTACCGACTTTAAGCTCGTCACACGAAACGGACGGAGGTTTTGCTTCGGAACGGGAAATCCTTTACAAAATCCTTTTCGACATGAAAAAGGATATGAACGATTTGAAAAGGCTGGTATATGATCTCATGCAAAACAACCCGGAGGTCGCACACCAAACCGAACCGACGACTTCACTGGTGCTAAGAAATTTATATGAAAACAACAACGACTTTAAAGCACCTATCCCCGCGGCGAATGTGAATTTTACCAAAGAAGAAAACATACAGGATACCGAAGCCGTTATCGAAGAATCGTTTTCGATCGAAGAAAAGGAAAAAGAATTAATTGTCAAAGCTCTGGAAAAAAATCACGGAAAACGCAAACTGGCAGCCCTCGACTTAGGCATATCCGAACGGACATTATACCGGAAACTGAAAGAATATAATATCGAGAATTAAAATTTACAGAAAACCCGTTTTTTACCTTATACTTTAATTATTATATTTGCTGATTCAAAATCCTATGAATAAATGAATAAAATAAAAGCCGTTATTTTTGTCCTGATCGGTATTTTTACCTGCAATTCATGCACTGTAAAATATTCTATGACAGGAGGATCATTATCTCCGGGCGTTAAAACTTATTCTGTCGATTATTTCCCGAACAAGGCCTTGCTGGTGGTTCCTTATTTAAGTTCCTTATTCACCGAAAAGCTGACCACCTATATGCGCCAAAAAACAGGGCTCACTCAATTAACAGATAACAACGGAGATATTCGTTTTGAAGGGCAGATCGTCGGGTATTCTCAAAAACCTATCGATATACAAAAAAACGAAGAGGCAGCACAGAACCGCCTGACCATCGAAATCCGGGTAAAGTACACCGACACCAAGGACGATACGAAAGATTTCGATTCCCGGTTCTCACAATATGAAGATTATAGTATAGATCAGAACTTCGACTCTATAGAAGAAGAATTGATCAATACGATTTTGGATAAAATCATCGACGACATATATAATAAAGCGTTGGTAAACTGGTAAAATAGATACCGCTATCACAAAAAGCCGGAACTCGTTCCATGAAAGCAGAAAAATTAATAGAATTAATAGGTCACCCGGAAAAAATAAAGAGTGACGATTTGCGGGAGTTAGACGCCCTCGTCAATCGTTACCCCTATTTCCAGACGGCCAGGATTCTTTATTTAAAAGCTTTGTACACCCTCTCCGGGGCAAGGTTCCGCAATGAGCTAAAGCAGGGAAGCGTACACATCACCGATCACAAGCAGTTTTATCGCTACCTGAACAATCAGATCGAATTCGATTACCTTACAGCAACCGGGAAAAATAAAGAAAATTCGCTCGAACATATCGTCGAAGAGCGTATTCGTGAAATACAGGGACATACCACCGTCAGTTCATTTGGAATCCCGGCCTATAAAGAAGCGGGCTACACGACCGATCCGGAAGAACAGCCGGACGAAATTATCGGTTTTAACCTGCCGGATTCCGGTAAGCCTTCGACCTTCTCTGCCCTGAATCGGAGAAAAACGAAATCTTACATTCCTCCGGAAACCGACACCCCGGTCATTTCCAACCCGATCATGATCGACGACATCCCGGGAGTGGTAAACGATTATGCCAGCGACGAGCCTGCCACACAGCCATCGGCAGAGTTTGAAATTGTGGAACGGCATTCCAATTATAAATATATCATCGAATCCGTTCCCGTCCGGGAAAAACAACCTGAAACGCAGCCTATGGACAATACGCCGGAACCACCGGCAGCTCAAGACACGACTCCCATAGCTCTCGACCTGATTATCGACGAAGAAGATTCGCCGGAAATCCCTGTTCCGGAAGAAACAGCATCATCGTTCGATATGCCGGAAATCCGGAGTGGAGCCTACCGGCTTCAGGAAAAAACAACCGGGGCTGCCGAACCTGCCGCCCCCAAGAATGCCAAGCGTTCAAAGAAGCAAAGCAACAAAGCAGAACTGATCGACCGCTTTATCCAGGCGGAACCGGTTATGCCTAAAATCACGGCCAGCCCGGCAGGCGATATAAAAGATTTATCACAGGAAAACAAATTCGACAAAGAAGAACTTTTCAGCGAAACATTGGCAAAAATCTATGTCAAACAACAGCTATATGAAAAAGCGATAGCAACTTATATAAAATTAAGTTTGAAATATCCAGAAAAAAGTGTTTACTTTGCAAACCGAATTGAAAAAATAAAAGAGAACATTAAATAATTAAAGTATAATCATGTATACAGCAGTTTCGATTTTAATATTTATTATTTGTATCTTATTGATATTGATCGTATTAGTCCAAAATTCAAAAGGTGGTGGTTTAGCATCGTCATTTTCATCGTCCAACCAGATTATGGGTGTGAGAAAAACAACCGACTTTTTGGAAAAAGCAACCTGGACTCTGGCAGGCGGCATGATGGTATTGTGCGTATTGGCTGCTTTATTCATTCCGCGCGGAGAAATGGCCGGAAAACAATCTGCCATTCAAAATCAAATCCAAACTGCTCCGACCGAACAGGCTATCCCTTCATTCCCGACTACAGCTCCGGCTGTAAACGATGTTCCGGCAACGACCGAAGCACCCGAAACGCCTGCTCAATAACGAGAATAAGATTTCAAAATACAAAAAATGTCAGTATGTCAGTCATACTGACATTTTTTTGCTTTCCTGACACGTCCTTTTTTATGGGGAAAATGTTATATTTTGTATAATTCATAACTAATTTTCAATTACTTACGTTTTCATTATTTACTCATAGGACATAAAATCCCGATTTTGGCACAAAAAATGATAACCTCATAAAGGTTGTAACGCCGTAATCGACCGCTACTGTCGTTGCAACAAGGTGAAAAAATACAAAATACATTATAAACTTTAAAACTTTTAAATCATGACACTGAAGACCGTACTTAACAAAGTTATTGTTGAGCCTGTTGAAGCAGAAGAAAAAACTGCAAGCGGAATCATCATTCCCGATTCTGCCAAAGAAAAACCACAAAAAGGCATCATTATTGCCACTGGAAAAGGGAAATCCGACGAACCGATGGAAGTAAAGACCGGAGATACAGTTTTATTTGGTAAATATTCCGGTACGGAAATTCACATCGATGATAAAAAATATTTGGTTATGAACCAAAACGACATTCTTGTTATCCTGTAATCATTGGGGTTCGGAAGAAAAGAAACGTGAGAAAAGAATTTCACTAAAGAAACAAATTATAAAGAAACAAATCATGGCAAAAGAAATAAAATTCAATATCGAAGCTCGCGACCTGCTGAAAAAAGGCGTAGATGAACTGGCCGATGCTGTAAAAGTAACCCTCGGACCGAAAGGTCGCAACGTAGTGATCGAAAAGAAATTCGGTGCTCCGCACATCACCAAGGACGGGGTTTCGGTAGCTAAAGAGATCGAACTTTCCGATCCGTATGCAAACATCGGAGCGCAAATGGTGAAAGAAGTCGCTTCCAAAACCGGTGACGACGCCGGAGACGGAACGACGACCGCTACCATCCTGGCTCAATCTATCATTAGCGTAGGTTTGAAAAACGTAACGGCCGGAGCTAACCCGATGGAACTGAAAAGAGGTATCGACAAAGCTGTCGCTGCTGTCGTAAAAAGTCTGGAAGCTCAAAAAGAAGAAGTAGGCGATAACTATGACAAGATTCGTCAGGTTGGGCGTATCTCTGCTAACGGCGACGAAACCATCGGTAACCTGATCGCAGAAGCGATGGAAAAAGTGAAAAAAGAAGGAGTGATCACCGTAGAAGAAGCCAAAGGCACGGAAACCGAAGTGAAAATTGTTGAAGGTATGCAGTTCGACCGGGGATATATCTCTCCTTATTTCGTAACCGACACCGAAAAAATGCAGGTTGAATTTGAAAATCCTTATATCCTGCTCTACGATAAGAAAGTCAGCACGATGAAAGAATTGCTTCCGATCCTTGAACCGGTAGCACAGTCGGGACGTGCTCTGTTAATCGTAGCGGAAGATGTCGAAAGCGAAGCTTTGGCGACTTTAGTGGTAAACCGTCTGAGAGGCTCATTGAAAATTGCAGCCGTAAAAGCTCCGGGATTCGGCGACCGTCGTAAAGAAATGCTGGAAGACCTGGCTGTTTTAACCGGAGGTGTTGTAATCTCTGAAGAAAAAGGCCTGAAACTGGAAGGTGCCACAATCGACATGCTGGGACGTGCTGAAAAAGTAACCGTAGATAAAGAAAACACCACAATTGTGAACGGTGCTGGCGAAAAACAAGCTATTGCAGAACGGGTAAATCAGATCAAGAAATTAATCGAAAACTCGACTTCCGATTACGACAAAGAAAAACTGCAGGAACGTTTGGCTAAATTAGCAGGTGGAGTAGCCGTACTCTACGTAGGTGCAGCTTCCGAAATCGAAATGAAAGAAAAGAAAGACCGTGTAGATGATGCATTGAGCGCAACCCGTGCTGCCATTGAAGAAGGTATTGTTGCCGGTGGCGGTGTCGCTTACATCCGCGCACAGGCTGCCTTAGATAATCTGAAAGGTGAAACCGACGACGAAACCACCGGTATCGAAATCGTAAAACGTGCGATCGAAGAACCGTTACGCCAGATTGCTTTCAATGCAGGCGTAGAAGGTGCAGTGGTTGTAAACAACGTGCGTGAAGGCAAAGGCGACTTCGGTTACAATGCCCGTCTGAACGTTTACGAAGATCTGAAGAAAGCCGGAGTAATCGATCCGAAGAAAGTAACCCGTGTCGCTCTTGAAAATGCCGCTTCGATCGCAGGCATGTTCCTGACCACCGAATGCGTGCTGGTTGAGGAGAAAAAAGACGACGCTCCGGCAATGCCGGCAGGCATGGGCGGAGGTATGCCGGGAATGATGTAATAATCCTATCCTTCATTATAAAAAAGGTTGTTCTTTTCGGACAACCTTTTTTTATTTCCTCTTGCAAAGCACAGCCGTATTATTTTTATCTTTGGGCAAACTTAAACACTGTTATATGTACCGACTCATTGCCCTGTTCGTTCTCTTATGTGGAACAAATCTATCTTTTGCAGAAAATCAACTGGAACAAAAAATAAAAAAATTTCTTAGCGACAAAAAAGCGACCGTCGGTGTCAGCGTCCTTATGGAAGGGCGGGAAATCGCCACGATAAACGGTCAAAACCGTTACCCATTACTAAGTGTCTATAAATTCCCCCTGGCTTTAGCAGTCTTAAACCATTTAGACAAAAACAACTTACCTTTGAATACAAAGATAACTGTAAGCCAGGCCGACCTGTTACCCGATACCTACAGTCCTCTACGGGACAAATATCCACAGGGAGGCATTGATTTAACCGTAGGCGAGTTATTAAAATATACCATAGCATTGAGCGATAACAATGCCTGTGATATTTTATTCAAGTATATCGGCAGTCCCAAGAAAGTGAATCAATTTATCAAAAAACTGAAAATCAAAGATATATCTATCAAACACACCGAGCAAGAGCTGCACGAAAAAAGCGAATATATTTTCCAAAACCAAGCAACGCCTTTAGCCATCGCCCAATTGCTCGACCTGTTTCTGAAAAAAGAATTGTTTTCGGATAAATACTATGAATTTCTTGAAGAAACCATGATCAACACCACTACCGGATTAAAAAAGATCAGAGCCTTATTACCTCCGGCAGTGATCGTCGGCGATAAAACCGGCAATTCGCCGAGGACAAGCGAAGGAATGAAAATTGCAGACAACGACCTTGCTTTTGTCCGCCTGCCCAACGGTAAACAGTACACCATAGCCGTGCTGGTCAGCAATTCTTACGAGAACGATGAAACAAATTCTCAAATCATAGCCCGGATTTCCAAAATTGTTTACGACGAACTTTCAGGTAAATTATAATTATTAAACTTATTTTATCCAACTGTTTTTCCAAAAACTAAAAAGCGTAAAAGGCATTTTCATCCCCCGAACGGGAAAAAATCATTTTACGCTTTGCCTCTTGATTATGGGGATTTATAACTAATTCTGCTACCGTAAACTAATAATGAACAACTTTTTTTTTGTATTGTACTTTCAGTTTTCTATTTTTACACCCGCAAAATAATTAAGTCTTAAAAAAAATTAAAATGGAGTACGGAATTTTCGACTTTCTTAAGCTTATCGGTTCTTTAGGTGTTTTCCTCTACGGTATGAAGCTGATGAGTGAAGCCTTACAAAAAGTAGCGGGAGCCAAAATGCGACATATTTTGGCAGCAATGACTTCAAACCGGGTAAAAGGAGTAATTACCGGACTTCTGATAACAACCATCATACAAAGTAGTTCTGCAACTACAGTTATGGTGGTTAGTTTCGTTAATGCGGGACTGTTAAGCCTGATCGAATCCATCGGCGTTATCATGGGTGCTAACGTGGGTACAACCGTAACAGCCTGGTTAATATCTATTTTAGGTTTTAAAATCAGCATGGCGGAAGTTTCATTGCCACTGATCGGTCTGTGTCTTCCCCTGTTATTTTCCAATAAACGTTCCCGGAAAAGCTGGGGAGAACTCATCATCGGCTTTGCCCTCCTATTCATCGGGTTGGAGTTCTTAAAAGATGCGATGCCTAACTTAGACGAAAATCCGGAAATCCTTACTTTCCTGAAAGAATACACCGACATGGGCTACATCTCCTATATCCTGTTTATGCTCATCGGTACCGCTTTAACCATTTTAATCCAGTCCTCGTCTGCGACAATGGCGCTGACATTGGTCATGTGTGCAAACGGCTGGATCAGTTTCGAGATCGCCGCCTCCATGGTTCTGGGTGAAAACATCGGAACGACCGTTACGGCGAACCTGGCCGCCATGGTTGCCAACACTGCAGCTAAACGGGCAGCCCTCGCCCATCTTGTCTTCAATGTTTTTGGAGTTATGTGGGTATTAGCCATTTTTCCGATATTCCTGGGGTGGATCGAACATTTAAGCGTATTTCTGGGAATCGGAAATCCGGTCAGCAACATCGGATCGGTACCTATGGCATTGTCCCTGTTCCACACCATGTTCAACGTCGCCAATGTGCTGATATTAATTTGGTTTGTTAAACTCATCGCTAAGATTGTAACTAAACTCATTCCTATCAAAGAAAAGAATGAAGACGCATTCACGCTAAAACATATCAAAATCGGATTACTTTCGACCCCGGACGCTTCCCTGTTCCAGGCAAAACAGGAAATATCCTTATACGCTAAAAACACCAAGGATATGTTTCACAAAGTGACAGAATGCCTCGAAATACCGACGAAAGATTTTCCGAAACAATTCGATAATCTGGTAAAAATGGAAGACGAAAGCGATAAGGTCGAAATCGAGATCGCCAATTACCTGACCAAAGTTTCCGAATCGAAGCTTTCCACAGAAAACTCCCAACGTATCCGGGCTATGTTTAAGATCGTTTCGGAAATTGAAAGCATTGCCGATTCCTCCCTGAACGTCACAAAAGCGATCGCCCGCCGGAACGACCAAAACGTCGTTTTCTCGGAAGAGCTGACCAATAAGCTGAAACACATGTTCTCCCTGATCGATGAAACCCTGCATGTCATGGGTGTCAATCTCTCTATGGAATACAAAGAGGTAAACGCCAAGAAAGCTTACGAATTGGAAAAGGCCATCAACGATTACCGTACCATTCTGAAACAAGAGCATTTAATCGCCATCGAAGAAAAACGCTACGATTATCCCACGGGGATTTTATATAACGACATCTTCTCCGAATGCGAAAAGATCGGCGACTACGCCATCAATGTAACACAGGCTATCAAAGAAATCGGACACGAAGAATAATCGCCTGCCGGAAATCAAACCGGAAGTTTAAAAGTTTATAGTGAATTGTTTATAAGGACAGGTTACTTGTCAAGGGGTAACATTATAAACAGGAAACCTATAAACTTTTAAACATTTATGACTACTTTTGCAACTCAAATAACACATATATTATGGCACAGGAAGATGTATTCAAGAAATTAGTTGCCCATTGTAAAGAATATGGGTATGTATTTCCGTCATCGGATATATACGACGGATTAGGAGCTGTGTATGATTACGGACAGTATGGAGTGGAACTGAAAAACAATATCAAGAGATACTGGTGGGAATCGATGGTACGGCTTCATGAAAATATAGTGGGGATCGATTCTGCCATTTTTATGCACCCTACGATCTGGAAAGCTTCAGGGCACGTAGATGCATTCAACGACCCGTTGATCGACAATAAAGATTCTAAAAAAAGATATCGTGCCGATGTCCTGATCGAAGACCAGATCGCAAAATACGACGAGAAGATCGGGAAAGAAGTGGAAAAGGCACGCAAAAAATTCGGAGAAAGTTTTAACGAAGAATTGTTCCGCCAGACCAATCCGCAAGTGGTTGCCAATATCGAAAAACGAAATCAGCTTCACGAACGGATGTCGAAAGCTTTAAACGACAACGATCTTACCGAGGTACGCCAGATTATTATCGACTATAATATCGTATGCCCGATCTCAGGCACTTGCAACTGGACGGAAGTGCGCCAATTCAACCTCATGTTCGCTACCGAAATGGGCTCTACGGCCGAAGGGGCGAGCAAAATATACCTGCGTCCCGAAACGGCACAGGGCATCTTCGTCAATTTCCTGAACGTACAGAAAACCGGACGGATGAAGATTCCTTTTGGCATTGCACAGATCGGTAAAGCCTTCCGCAACGAAATCGTCGCCCGTCAATTCATCTTCCGCATGCGCGAATTCGAACAAATGGAAATGCAATTTTTCGTACGTCCCGGTTCAGAACTGGAGTGGTTCAAAAAATGGAAAGAAACCCGGATGAAATGGCATCAATTATTAGGCTTCGGGGCGGAAAACTATCGCTTCCACGATCACGAAAAGCTGGCGCACTATGCCAATGCCGCCACCGATATCGAATACCGGTTCCCGTTCGGATTCAAGGAAGTGGAAGGCATTCATTCCCGTACGGATTTCGACCTCTCGCAACATCAAAAATTCTCCGGCAAGAAAATACAATATTTCGACACCGAATTGAACGAATCCTATGTGCCTTACGTTATCGAAACCTCGATCGGAGTCGATCGGATGTTCCTGCAAATCATATCGGCAGCCTACTGCGAAGAAGACCTCAGCAAAGACGGCAAACAGGATTCGCGGATTGTTCTGCGCCTCCCTGCGGCTTTAGCTCCGGTGAAACTGGCGGTAATGCCTTTGGTAAAAAAAGACGGTCTGCCTGAAAAAGCACAGGAAATTATGAATCTGCTGAAATACGATTTCAATTGCCAGTACGATGAAAAAGATTCCATCGGCAAACGCTATCGCCGTCAGGATGCGATCGGTACGCCTTTCTGCATCACCATCGACCACCAAACGCTGGAAGACAATGCTGTCACCATCCGCCATCGCGACACCATGCAACAGGAACGTGTAGCTATCGATCGACTATTCGGTATATTGAAAGAAAAATGCGATTTAAGCAATCTGCTTAAACAGCTTTAAATACAAAAACCTCCTGATAGGAACGCTGCCTTTTTCGGGCAGCGTTCTCTGTTTTTTACTTCATTACCTCCCTCCAAGTTAAACTTTCTTTCTGATTTTTAGGCATTTAAAATAATATTTTCATTTTCAGCCTTACCCTTTCCGCTTTTATAACCGTATATAGTTTTACTATTATTGATTAATTATTAAACCTAATAAGTAAAACTATGAAAAAAGGACTTGTGTTCATGCTGCTTTCAGCTTTTGCCCTTAGCTATAGCTGCGAGGCAAAAGCACAAAAAGTAAATGTAATATCCGTTTCACAGGAAAGGGATACACACAATTTTTACACGATGATGAAAGAAGCCTTTCCGTTAGCCTTCAACGATCCCGCTTCCCCCCGTTTCATCTTTTTCGATGACAGCAAAAATTTCATTTTCGGTGTCGGAGGATATGTACAACTGACCGGAGTATATGATTTCAACGGTGTTCAGGACTACAACTATTTCACCACTTCCAGTATCGCCCTGAAAGGCCACCAGCCCGGAGCCAGCTATGGAATGACAGTAGGACAATCCAGGTTATTCTTCAAACTGGTCGGTAACACCGATGTAGGCCGTTTGGTTTCCTACATCGAAATGGAATTCGAAGGAGATCAGGGAGCCCCTTTACTAAGACAGGCATTCGTACAATTCCGGGGTTTTACCCTTGGACAAACCTGGAGCACTTTCGGAGATATGAGCGCCGTCCCGACAACGATCGATGAAGAAGGACCGAGCAGCGGTATCGAAATCCGGCAACCGATGATCCGTTATACTCAAAAATTCAACGACCACTGGCAGGCTGCTTTGGCTTTGGAATATGCAAAAGCTTCTTATTCCACAGGCGATTTTACCAAAGACATCCGGCAAAAAGTACCCGATATTCCATTAAACGTAAGATATATGACGAAAAACGGCAGTCACCTGCAAGCAGGCGGAATCCTGAGAAATATATCTTATAAAGATACGGAAAGTGATAAAGACAGAAACATGACCGGATGGGGAGTTATGATGAGTGGGAACATCAACCTTTGTAAGAAAACCAGCTTCATGTTCCAGGGAGTGTATGGTAAAGGGATAGCCAACTACATACAAGATATCTCCGGAATCGGTTATGATCTGGTTCCCAATCCCAACCATAACGGAAAACTGAAAGCTCCGGGAGCCTGGGGTGCATTCGGTGCATTCGAACAAAACTGGACTTCCAAACTATCCTCTTCCTTGATTTATAGTTATGCCCGTTTGGAAAGTAAAGGAACACTGGGAGGCACTTCCTATAAATATGCCCAATATGCCGGGGTAAACTTACTGTGGGATTTCACAGAATACGGAACGACAGGTATCGAATATGTATTCGGACGCCGTAACGATTTTAACAAAGACTATGGTAATGCCAGCCGTATCAATGCCATGGTACAATACCGGTTCTAAACTAAACCGACCTATTATATTCAAAATTCCCGGAATGAAAAGCTGTATATCTTTTCATTCCGGGAATTTCCCTATCATCGTAGTCTATCGGACCGGGAGTAGGATAAATAGAATTTCTTCCAGGAAAAACAACTATTTTAACTGTCCGTAAATCACATAATTATTGTCATTCTCATCGATGCTGTTCACCAGATCGGTGATTTTTTTCTCCATAGCCTTGTCCAAACCGCCTTTTTCTAACACTTTCTCCAATTTCTCCTTCAGCCTGTCCGGACTAAGATTTTCTATATAGTAACCGTTAAAAAAATTCCATACATTAGTTTCATATCCCCCCAGCAAATCGTTTACAAATTTAAAACGCGTCGCATCCCGGGTTTTCTTATTGACCAATATGCTCTTTTCCGTCACATAGGCAAATTCATCCTCTCCCGTAGGTTTGGTGACACTCGTTTCAAAAAAGAAATAATCACCGAATTCCCGGTATTGATGGATAGGAGGTTCTATTGTTCCGAAATCAACGGTAAATTTCGGGATAAAGCCGTTTTTGCCCGGCACATAATGATATAAAGTGTCCTGAATCTTTCCCATACTCCTGAAAATATGAACATAGTGATTATCACGGCTACCGAATAGCTCATTATTGTACGGATTCCGTTCATTGATTTCAAAATGCCCTACCGGTACGCTATCCAGTAACTTCCCATCTAAAGTCTGTTGGAATGCCACCCATTTCAATCCTTTGAACGGGAGAGCCAGCACAGTAAGCCGGTCTCCTTCCACAGAGAATCTGGCTTTGGGGGCACCACCCGCCATCCGGATCGGTTTTACAAATTCCCCTTCCATATTGTATTCATATAAATAACGGGTTTGCCACGGCATGAAAAAAATACGGTTATTTTTTTCATCCAGCTGTATATCGTACAAATAGAGATATTCTCCCGGGCCACGTCCTATTTTTCCGATATTCCGTAAATAATTCCCTTGCCGGTCGAACATCTTGACCGGCTGTCCGCCACCTGCCGGGATCAGCATATAATTATCGGAAAAATACACGCCCCCTCCTCCGACTATCGCAGCCGTATCGCTATCCAACTTTACCACTTCGAGCGATTTTACCAAATCACTTAAATTTAAGGTCACAGTCGAATCACTGGTTTTAAAATAATCGCAAACATAAAGCTCTTCCCCATTCACATTCTCTATCCTTACAGGCTTTTCAGTTCCGCAACCATATAGTAATATACCACACAGCGCAATACAATAAAACACTTTTTTCATAATTTTCATCATTTGATTTCAACAAAAGTAGAAAAAAGGAAATCAGTTCCAAAGGAAAACAAACTAAAAACAATAGTTTAATACACATATTTTTCAGTTGCCTGATAGATAACACATTAAATATTTCCTTAAAACCACACCTTCCTTTAGACCCGGTAAAGCCTTAGCCCATTTTTAAAACCAAAAAAGGAATCTTAAATAAGATTCCTTTTTTACAAACAACATATCGGTGCTCTGATATCCTCCGGCTATGATCGCCTTTATTTCATCTCACCGATAACAACGTAATTATTATCGTCTTCCTGTATCGTAGCCAAAAGATTATCTACCCTTTTTCGGGTTTCTTTACTTAATCCTTTCTCTTTACTGAATTTCTCCAACCTATCCCTCAAAGCCACAGGACTCAAATTTTCCGTATAATACCCATTGCTAAAATTCCATCCCATAAGTTCTCCCCCCAGCAAATCATTCTCGATTTTCAAAAGTCCGGCCTTCAAATTCTTTTTATTCACCAGGATACGCCTGTCCCGCCGATTGGTATATTGTCCGTCTTCCCGCTGTACTAATTTATACGTGGTAAACCAAAAATAATCGCCGAATTCATGGTACTCATGCAAAGGAATATTTTTCACCCCTTTATAATCTACCGTAAATTTAGGGATCAATCGATTTTTTCCCGGCACATAATGATACAAGGAGTCTTGCACCCCATCCCATTGATAAATATGGAAAGAAGGGGATTTCCGGTTAAAATTTATCCAATCGGCATATTCCGTCTTGATCGCATAAGGCAATGCCGACACGCTATCGAGTAAATTACCGTCCAGATCCTGCTGAAAAGCGATCAAGGTCACGGAATCCCGGGCATGTTTAACGAATGGTAAGGTAAGCAGGCTTATTTTATCACCTTCCGCTTTCAGCTTACCCATAGGTAAAAATCCGGCTAAAGGGATCGATTTTATATGCTCTCCCTGCAAATTATACATAAGCAACTGTCGGGTCTGGAAAGGCAGAATATAAATCCGTCCATTTGCCTCGTCCAGCTGCACATCGTGTACGCGCATATATTCTCCCGGCCCTCTGCCATATCCACCGACATCACATAAATAGTTCCCCTTCCGGTCGAATAACTTAAAAACATCCTGCCAATTAGGCCTCAGTAACAAATAATGGTCGGAACAGACCACCCCTGTGCTGCCGATCATCGCATTGGAAGCGGTATCCAATTTAATCACTTCTATCGATTTAATTAAGTCGCTAAGCTTTAAAGACAAGGTATCGTCTTTCAACTTGAAATAATCGCACACATAAAGGTCTTCTCCATTATGCTTTTCGACACGTACAGCAGATTCCTGGTCCGTACAGCGCCATAACAGAACATAAACTGCTATCACGAATAAAAGAAGCAAACATTTTTTCATAGTTCCAAATTTTAAAACATTCAAAACTATGAAAAGAAAACTAAAAACCGAAAGGAATCAACTAAAAATTTAGTTGAAAAATTAAAGAAATTTCAATTTCCCTCTTTACACCCGGCTAAATACTCCAAAACCCACTGTCTATCCGCCTTTAATTGGGATTTCAATTCGCCGACATCGTTAAATTTTCGTTCCCCCCGCACTCTGGAAAGTAAAAATACAGAAACTGTCTTCCCATAAATTTCTGCCTGAAAATCAAATATATTCACTTCGAGCCGGACAATTCCCGAACGGCTTACGGTAGGTCGTACGCCAATGTTTAACATGCCGTCATACAGAACCCCGTCCACCGACACCCGTACAGCATATACTCCCGAAGCAGGCAATAGTTTACGCTCGTCTTCCAATTGCAGGTTTGCTGTCGGAAATCCAATATCTCTTCCAATCTTATCCCCATACACCACTTTACCACTGATCGGATAATCGTATCCTAAATATTCCCGGACTAAAGCGATATTACCCAATTCTAAAGCCGTACGGATCTTCGTGGAACTGATATTGACCTGGTTTTCTTCGTATGCTTCCTCCTGCTCCAGGTAAAAACGATATTGTCCGGCCATAGCTTTCAACACTTCGAAACTTCCTTCCCGGTTTTTACCGAACCGATGGTCATACCCCACAACCAGCCCTTTTATGCCCAGCTTATCCACCAGAATATGCTTCACAAAATCCGAATAGCTGAGATTTGCCAACTCCTCCGTAAAAGGAAGTATAACCAAATGCTCCACGCCATGAGCCTTCAATATCCCGATCTTCTCCTCTAAGGTCGTCAGGATACCGGGACGCTTTTCCAAAGGATAAAGCACCTCCCGGGGATGTGGCTCGAAACTGATGATCACCGATTCTCCTCCCAGCTTTGCCGCCACCCGCTTTAAGTTTTCGATCACTTGCACATGCCCTTTATGCACTCCGTCAAAACTTCCCATTGTAACCACGGGATTGACAATATGTATATCTGTTATTCCGTAATGTACCTGCATTTTTCGTATGTCCGGTTTTTATGCTTACAAAAATATAACAAATAAATTACAAGCACACCGGATAGAAACGATAAAAATTAAAAGAAAAGCCACATCATAAAAAATCCCGGACTGAATGTCCGGGATTTTGAATTTATCCGCATTTTGAAGTTCCGCAGGTCTTACAAATCAGGCAACCTTCCTGATATACCACCGGAGAGCCACAATTTTCACATTTTTCTCCGGCCGCTTCCGTCCCGTTCGGAATGTATTTCTTCAACGCCCGTTCAACACCGTTTTTCCATGTATTGATATTCTCATTGTCGAACTCCATGGAAGAAACCAACTCTACAGCCTGATGCACAGGCATCCCGTGACGCAACACGCCTGAAATCAGCTTGGCATAGTTCCAATACTCCTTGTCGAATTTATAAGAAAGTCCTTCCACCGTCGTCTTGAAACCCCGTTTATTACAAAACTGAAAGTCGTAGCGGGAATTTCCATCCTCATCGTAATGTTTCACAATCTTCCCTTCCGTAACGGCTTTCGGAAGCATAATCCCTTCTTCGTCGTCGGCGATACCGGTGAAGATCTCATACGGACGCCCTTCATATAGACCGATGAAAGCGATCCATTTCTCTTTATTGTTTTGGAAACGCACGATTTCTGCATCCAATTCCTTCGGGCGTTTGGCCGGCATTTCGCTGGTAGTGCCCTGCTGCTTCTTATCCTTATTGGAAACCAAAACCCCGGCACGCGATCCGTCACGATAAACCGTACATCCCTTACAACCGCTTTTCCAGGCCTCGATATATAATTTACCTACCAGCTCTTCGGAAACATCGGAAGGCAGATTCACCGTCACACTGATAGAATGATCCACCCATTTTTGCACCTGTCCCTGCATACGCACTTTGGCCAGCCAATCGATATCATTGGAGGTAGCTTTATAATAAGGCGATTGAGCCACGAGCTCATCGATTTCCTGATCGGTGTAATAGCGGTCGGTATCGTATCCGTTGATCTTCATCCATTCGGCAAACTTATGATGGAAAACGATAAACTCCTCATAACTGTCGCCGGATTCATCCACAAAATCGATCCGCACATTCTGGTCGTTCGGGTTTACCTTTCTTCTACGCTTATAAACAGGTAAAAAAACAGGTTCGATTCCAGAAGTGGTTTGAGTCATTAAACTGGTAGTTCCCGTAGGAGCAATTGTCAGGCAAGCTATATTACGGCGGCCATACTTCGCCATATCGTTATACATTTCAGCATCCGCTTCACGCAAACGCATAATGAACGGATTGCCGGCTTCCCGTCTTGCATCGTAAATTTTGAAGCTACCCCGGTCTTTCGCCAGGTAAACAGAAGCCCGGTAAGCCTCGACCGCCAATATTTTTTGAATATCTACGGCAAAATCGATCGCGTCGTCACTTCCGTAACGTAACCCCAAAGCAGCCAGCATATCCCCTTCCGCTGTAATTCCAACTCCCGTACGACGGCCTTCACGAGCTTTCGTCTTAATTTTTTCCCACAACCGGATTTCCACTCCCTTCACTTCCTCGTCTTCCGGATCCGCGTGAATCTTAGCCAAAATCGTATCGATCTTCTCCAATTCAAGATCGATAATATCATCCATAATACGCTGTGCAATAGCCACATGCTTCTTAAACAAAGGGAAATCGAAAAATGCTCCCTTCGTAAAAGGATTCTGCACGTATGAATACAAATTGATTGCTAATAAACGGCAGGAATCATAAGGACATAAAGGAATTTCACCGCAAGGATTCGTTGAAACCGTACGGTAACCTTTATCTGCATAGCAATCGGGAACACTCTCCCGGATAATGGTATCCCAAAAAAGGATTCCCGGCTCGGCCGATTTCCAGGCGTTATGCACAATCTTGTTCCACAACTGTTTTGCATCGACCTTACGTGTATATTTAGGGGTATCGGAATACACCGGATATGTCTGCATATATTCACGCTCATCGATTACCGCCCGCATAAATTCATCGTCGATTTTCACCGACACATTGGCTCCCGTCACTTTCCCTTCGGTCATTTTCGCATCGATAAAGCTTTCAGAATCGGGATGATTGATCGATACGCTCAGCATCAAAGCTCCCCGGCGTCCGTCCTGTGCAACCTCACGGGTCGAATTGGAATATCTTTCCATAAAAGGAACAATCCCGGTAGAAGTGAGTGCCGAATTCTTAACAGGCGACCCTTTCGGACGAATATGGGACAAATCGTGTCCCACTCCTCCCCGGCGTTTCATCAGCTGCACCTGTTCCTGGTCAATCTTCATCACACCACCGTAAGAATCCGAAGGTCCTTCATGACCGATCACAAAGCAATTGGATAAAGAAGCAATCTGAAACTCATTACCGATCCCCGTCATAGGCCCTCCCTGAGGTACGATGTATTTAAAATCCTGTAATACTTCAAAAATAGTATCTTCACTCAAAGGGTTGGGATAATTCTTTTCGATCCTGGCAATTTCACGTGCCAGACGACGATGCATATCGTCGGGATTTTTCTCGAAAATATTCCCAAAAGAATCTTTCAAAGCATACTTATTGACCCATACCCTGGCAGCAAGCTCATCACCTTTGAAATACTTCAAAGAACTTTGGAAAGCCTCTTCCTGAGTATAAGTTTCCTGTTTAGCGATCATTTGGTCATTCATAGTTAATTATGTTTTTATATCTGTTTTTTCTGTAATAGGATGATACAAATATAGGCAAAAAAGAATATGAAGGGAAAACTTTTTTAATCGTTTTTTTATGATTGTTTCCCATAAAATCAACATAACACACTAACAATAAGCGATATAAAAAGTTACTAACATGCGAAAAGTTTTCCAAAATGAAGTTTTGCGTAAACAGCATTCTGAAACAAACAAATAATTTAACAGATTTTTTTCAATGAAATATTCACACCTGAAATACCTGCTCCCAAAAGCAATTACAGCGAAAAGGAAAAAAGAAACAAAGGAAAGGATCAATTCAGTTCTACCAATTCGGAAGGAATATTCACCAGCAATTTGCTATTCTCGAAACTGACCTCCCTGACATATCTTTCAGAAAGAGGCAACAAAATTTCTTTACCCAAAATTTGCAGGGTCAGCACGACATTGCCGGAATAATTGGCCACTTCGGTTACGACACCGCTCTCCCCCGACACTTCATCCACTGCAACAAAACCGCTCAATTCGGAAATGTCATAATCGAAGGCCTCGACATCTTCTTCGTCCAGCAAAGCTTTTTCCAGCAACACCTCACACCCCGTCAAACGCTCCGCCTGTTCAAGATTATCGACAAAATCAAACTTTACAATATACGAGGTATGGTTTCTCACCGTCAGCCCCTCGTCGGCAATAAAAAAAGGAACCGGCGCTCCATCCATTTGGATGAAGACCGGTTCATCGGCATATTTTTCCAGAAGATCGCTATCGGTAGTAACCACCACTTCACCCTGCAGGTTATGAGTTTTCGTCACCTCACCTATTTTTACGCAATCTTCTCTGGTAATCATAGCAAAATTATTCAGCAGCAGGAGCTTCTGTTTCAGCAGCGGCAGGGTCGGCGCCCCCCTTTTTCTCCAACGCCGTTACTGGAAG
>UQTM01000049.1 GCA_900544025.1 uncultured Odoribacter sp. | reverse complement strand
CCGGAAAATCCGGCGGGGGTATTCTATTTCTTCTATTTATTCTATTTATTATAAACCGGGTAGTTTCAATGTAATCTTACGTTCTTTCCGGCATACCGTCCCGTCGTCCAACACTCCTTCTATAATCACGGTATAAGGCCCGTAACTATCGGAAGTAAAAAATGAAAATTCGGCTTTTCCGGCTGCATTCGTACGCACATCCGGATTCCAATATATAGTGGAACGTTCATCGGCAACCTTTGCCAACGCACGGCGCACAGAATCCACTTCGTATTTAGGTATATAAAATTCAGATGGCTTTTGATACCCTAAAAACGAAAGTACACTGATATTTAAACGCTGTTTCGTGTTTACATAATTGGGATTGGTTGTAAGAACCAATGCTCCGTTAGCAGCATAGTCCCCGATCAAAACACCTGCCTGCGATCCATCGACATAACTGATATTCAGCAAATCGGCAGGACGTAATGTCATCACATAATCATAATCCTCCTGAATATCGTTTACAAGGAATACCAAAGATCTCGACAAGCGGGAAACGGTCTTTTCCACCTCATCTACCCGTATGCCGGGGATTGTCTCGAATACCTGCCTCATATCCAGATCGGACATCGCGGCCAATTTTGCAGAATCCACGCCATAAGTCGCGGCAAAATCGTAGGTAGAATAAATCTTAGGCGCTTTCTTCCCGGTAACAACAGCCTCGTCGAGCACATACACTTTTATTCCGTTCTCGTAATAATAGTCTTTCACGAATTTTTTATAAAAATCGTCTTCCTCCTCTATCGATTCCACATTATAGGGGTATTCGATCCGGGGCTTTAAAAATTGTTCCTTATCCACTAATAATTCCACCGAACGGCGTCCCTTTTTACTTAAAGCCTGTACAAAAAATTTAGTACTATCGGGGAAAGATATTCCGTCGAGCATAAAATATCCGCTACTGTCGGCCATCACGGTTTCAATGATTCTATTGGTCGAAAAAACCATCAGTTTTGCATCCAAAGCATTTTTTCCCCAGAAATTCTTGACATAGCCCGAAATCGCCTGTCCTTGCTCCAAATAATAAGGTAGTTCCGGTAATTCTCCCCGGATCGCCTCCGGCAGATTAAAACGTGTCCATCCTTGGGTCATCATCAGCAAATCGAGTAAACGTTCCGTTCCCCTGTCCACTTTGTTGAAATAAAAGGCCGGATCTTCAATATAGCCTTTTAAGTCGGAAGTCAGTAAAAGATAAGATAAAATATTGTTCTGACTTACAGAATCCTGTTCATTCTGCACATCATCGGTCACGGACACAGAAAACGATCCGCTCAATTCCTGCCCGGCTGCAGCTGCAATATCCACGCTTACCCCTACCCGGTCACGAACGACATAAGTGTTTTTATCCGTCCCGATATTCAGTTCGGGACGTTCTTTTTTCCGGATGAAACACATCCGCTGGCTATATATTTCACTCTTATTATTCAGCAGTACCAACTGTACCACCCCTTCCGGCAAGACATTCAAAGGTAATTTTCCAACCGTTCTCGTCAAAGGAGAGCACAACAAAGGCACTCCCCTACTCAATACCGCCAGATAAAGGTTTTCTGAAATATCGGTACTGTCACCGGCCAAGATAGAATAAGTCAGTGTCGAATCACGCTGCCAGACTTTCAAAGCCAGCCCGTCTCTTTTAGGAACAGGTAATTCCACCGTCTTTTTTACATTATCGGAAGAAGTTACCACCGCATGATAACGCCGGCCGGCCTCCGGCTTGAAATCAAACCCTCCCATTCCCTTGTGCATACTCTTTATGGCAGTAACGAATTCGTCTTTTTCGTTATATATCATTCCCTCTATATCTTTTCCAAATCCATCCGTGCCGATAGCTTTGAAAGCGACGGTTTGCATATTCCCCGCCAGCAGATCGCCACCTTCCGGGAAAAATTGCAAATCAAAATCCCGGTCGGGTTTCGGGATTGTCAAAAGCCGCTCAAATTCGAATGGCTCCGCAGCCCTGAAACGAACAATGATATTTCTGTCTTCTCCCAGTTCTTTGGCACTCAGCCGCAATACACCTTTCTCGTCCGTACGCCCTATTTTATACTTTCCGCCACTTTCATATTCAACGAATATTTTATCATAAACATCCTTTCGCGAATTGGTAAAATAAATCTCGATCTGTTCTCCGTTGGCAGCATATTTTATCTGGGTCTGAACTTTAGAATCCTGCACATTTACAAGCCTGATCTTTTTCTTAAATATAAAATCCTCCCCGGCGTTCTGCATCCAATACGAGTAGGCCCGCACAAAATATTCTCCCTGTTTCATCTCTTTAGGCAAAGGTAAATATCCCGCATATATAGAATCGGTCTGTCTTATTTTCACCCGCAAACGCACACTGTCCATACGATCGACCAGATCTACATATACATACCGGCTGTATTCGGAAGGTTTATGGGTAACGGCATCCAGCAGATAAGCCCGAAACCATATTTTTTCACCCGCAGCATAATGATCGCGATCGGTCTGCAAATACACTTTTTCGTGAGGCTGAGACTTTACCCTCATCAATAAATTCCGTAGAACATTTGTAACGAACGGATCGTCCGCAGGCAATGTGAAAGCACTGGCAAGAATAACCATCGCCAAAAGGCAAAATATTTTTTTCATAATCGATTGAATTAATTTACTCATTTACAAAGCCTGAAAAAACAGTTCCGGTTTCCGGCGCGCACTAAAATTTTTGAACAAAAAATCAGTAAACGGAGTATCGAAAATCCGGGCATTCTGCGGACATCCCTTTACACACGCACAACACTTTATACAACTTTCTGCATCGCTAACGCTTTCTTCTCCCACCGCAATCGCTCCCACCGGGCAAATCCCTGCGCACAAACCGCATTGTGTACACAACTCTTCGTTAACCACCGGAGCCTGAGGCGTTTTATTCCCCTTCACTTTATAAGGACGATTTCCTTTTACCTTCAAACCCGGCAACCGGTTCGGTTCCTCCACCTCTGTCACACATTTCATCACGTCTATCCCCAAGAGCTTTGCAACCTGCAAATCGTCCGCATCGGGACGGTTCGCCGCCACAGGGCGGTCGGGACGGCTGTACGAATGTTCTCCCACAAAAGCAGCTCCGGCCACCGGAACAAAACCATGCTCTATCGTCCAATCGGTCAATTCAAGCAAAGCATCTTCATAATCCCGGTTACCGTACACGACTACGGGTACTACCGGACTTTCCTTTCCGCTAATCCATTCCAGGCGTTGCATAGCGGTTTCGGCAACACGACCGCCATACACGGGGACCGCCACCACACATAAACAACGCTCCACCACAACCGGGTTATCCGGTGCGCAATATGTTAAATCCGTTTCTATTATTTGGGAAATCCCTGTCCCCTTAGCAATGGCCTTTCCCACAGTGCGGGAAGTATGAGTAGGAGAAAAATAGATTAAATGGACAGCATCAAAAGTCATAATACTCATTTTCTTCGTGTTCGTGCTACAAAGTTAATTTTTCTGTCCAATTTACCATTATTTTATAAATCTTTTCAAGAGTTTAAAACCCCGGTAAGGCGGATATTTTAAAGGCACATCCCATAATGTGGGAGAAATCAGAACCGAACGGCGGTTACTGAATGCCGCAAAGCTGTCGAAACCGTGATATCTTCCCATCCCGCTATGCCCGACCCCGCCGAACGGCAAATGTCCGTTAGCGATATGCATAACGGTATCGTTTATACACACTCCGCCGGAGCTTGTTTTAGCAATGACTTTTTTTGCCGAGGCCGTCGTCCCGAAATAATACAATGCCAAAGGCTTCTCGCGGGCATTTATATAACCGATTGCTTCTTCCAGATCATAAAATTCAATAACCGGCAGCAAAGGCCCGAAGATTTCTTCCTGCATAACCGCATCCTGCGGCGAAATACGATCTAAAATTGTGGGGGCAATGAATCTCTCTTCCGGAATGACCTTTCCTCCATAAACGATTTTTTCTTTCGGCATAAGCCGTTCCAGGCGTGTCACGGCTTCCTGCCGGACAATCCGTGGATAGTCGGGACTTTTTTCCGGCTGTTCACCGTAAAACTGCCGGATATAATAAATCAATTTTTCCAACAGTTCATTTTTTACCCGGGTGTGTACCAATAAATAATCGGGAGCGATACAAGTTTGCCCGGCATTCAGGCATTTCCCCCAGGCTATACGTTTTGCCGCACGCCCGATATCGGCATCTTTATCTACAATACAGGGACTTTTCCCTCCCAATTCCAAAGTCACCGGAGTGAGGTGTTCTGCCGCCGCTTTCATTACCACTTTTCCCAATTCCGGACTTCCGGTAAAAAATATATGGTCGAAACGCTCTGCCCACAATGACCGATTCACTTCGTATCCGCCCTGTACCACCGCAACATATTCCGGAGCAAAAACAGAGGCGATCATTTCAGCCATCACCCGGGCTACCCGGGAGGTATAAGGAGAAGGTTTCAGCACCACGCAGTTCCCCGCCGATAATGCTCCCACCAAAGGATTTATCAATAACTGGAAAGGATAGTTCCAGGGAGCGACAATCAACACAACTCCCAAAGGCTCGGAAACGATCCGGCTTCTACTTCCCGGTAAATAAAAAGGCGACGACACCCGCCGGGGGGCCGCCCAGCGTTTCAAATGCCGGATATGATACCGGATCTCTTGCAATACCAACGATACTTCCGTTAAATATCCCTCAAAAGCCGATTTATGCAAATCATCCCACAGAGCTTCGTAAAGTCGGCCTTCATAAGCCATTATCGCAGACCGCAACCGTTTCAGGCTTTTTATCCTGAAATCCACATCCCGGCTTACACCGGTGTTGTAAAATTCCCGTTGAGCCTTTATGATTCCTCGAATGTATTCATTCTCCATTTTTATGTCTCCTCCTCTATTTACAATTATTCAATATTACGATAAAAACCTCTAAATACAAACCTTCTTTTTGTTTTTTAATATCCATACATTGCCACAGAGAACGGACTTTTCATTTTTTCATTTACAATATTTATAAATTATCCATATAAATCTTACCTTTGTCCCTCTTACGTGCATCTTTTTTATAATCATGCCAAAACTTACGATAACAACAAACGACCTATTGGAGAAACAAGATGTGGGCAAACTATTGCGTAGTTATGCCGTTCCGGCAATGGTCAATATGGTTGTTATGGCGCTCTATAACATCGTAGATCGGATATTTATCGGCCAGGGGGCGGGAGCAATGGCGATATGCGGACTTGCACTTACTCTTCCCTGTGTATCCCTGATGACGACCATCGGCACATTGACAGGGGTTGGGGTTGCCTCGCGGGTTTCATCCGCTTTCACGCTACGCAATATTCCTTTAGCCTGTAAAGCATTGGGGAATGCACTGCTCCTCAATGTCATTTTAACAGTTGCTCTGATTTTATTGGCATTATACCATTTAGACACGATTCTGCTGGCTTTCGGCGGAAGCGAACAAACCATTCCCTATGCGCACAACTATTTAAGCATTATCATACCGGGCAGTTTACTTACAAATTTGAACTTCACTTGTTGTAACGCATTCCGGGCGGCAGGATTTTCCCACAAATCCATGATGATTATCCTGACCGGAGTTATCGTCAATATTCTGCTCGATCCCATATTGATTTTCGGATTTCAATTAGGCATAGAAGGAGCGGCAATAGCCACTGTTATTTCAATGGCTGTGAGCAGTGCGCTGATCTTAAAACATTTCCACTGCCCCGCCAATCAGCTTAGGCTCAAGCTATCCGATTTCTCTCCCCATATCCTGCTACTTGTCAGTATTATCGGGATCGGAATGGCTGCTTTTATCATGAACATCACGACCAGCATGGTCAATATCATTATGAACCGTTATCTGGTAAATTACGGAGGGGATTACGCTATCGGAGCCTATGGAATTATCAGTTGTTACTCCGTTTTAGTCGCTACGCTCATGATGGGAATTTGCCAGGGGATGCAGACGATTGTCAGCTATAACTTCGGTACCGGCAATTTTCTGCGTACACGCCGGACTCTCGAACTCTCTATTCAAATCGGAACCCTGATCGTATGTACCGGATTTATTATCGGTGAACTGTTCGCCCCCTGGCTGATAAGCATATTCACTTCCAACGAAATGCTTATAACTTTAAGCACGGGAGGATTACGCCTGACCTTTCTAATGATGCCTCTGATCGGCTATCAAATCATAGCTACCAGTTTTTTCCAATCGATAAACAAAGCTCCTCAGGCCATTATTATGAATATCTCCCGGCAATTCGTTTTCCTTATTCCGGCACTGGGAATCTTTTCCCGTTTGTGGGGGCTGACGGGTATCTGGCTGGCAATTCCTTTTGCCGACCTCATGGCAACACTCATCACCACTCTTTTTCTATCCCGGGAAAAATGGCTAAAGAAAGCCGTTTAATGAATCAACTTATATACATGATCTTCTTCGCCGACCACCCACACGATGTCTCCGGCAACGAACTGCGTATCGGCTTCCGGGTTACGTAACGAAGCAGAGCCACGCTCGATCCCCACAACCACGCATTTATATTTATCGCGGATACCCGATTCCCGGATCGTCTTACCAACCAAAGGAGAGTTATCGTCGATAATAAACTGTTTCAAGCATACTTCGCTTTGCGACAGGTCGGAAGTCACGGCAGGTACCGTCATGGCTTTCAACTTTTCACCGAACCGGCTCAATTGCTCGTCGCTCCCGATCACCTGAACCCTATCCTGAGGAAACAGTCGTTCTTTTCCTCCCGGAATGTTAATACAATACTGCCCTCTGAAAATAGCCACGACCATAATCTCGAAACGTGCCCCCAAAGCCAATTCCGAGAGCGTATGCCCCGCCCAGACGGATTCGGCCGGGATAATAAAATCAGACAGGTGCAGATCGCGCGACAACAGATGCCCCGCAAACTTTGGCGGGATCTTCTCTCCCGCCTGCCGGGTATATACATCTCTGATTCTGAAATTACGCAAAAAACGCCGTTCGATGAGAATGGATTGTTTTTTCAGGTAACGGGAATAGAACATCCCGGCAACGATAAAACAGGCAATTCCCAGCACCAAAGCCACGGAAGCCTTGAAAAGGGTCATAATCACAACCATCACATACACTACCGCCAACACAAAACGGAAAATAACCAACGACACTAAATAGCCCCGGTTAAAGCGGCTATCTTCCCATAAAAGCTGAAATTCCGTGGAATGATTTTTCTTGGCGACAATGGCACGCAAGAACGGTGCAAGGACGATCAGAGTCAAGACAGCACTCAATAAAGCTCCCCATATTCCCGGAATATGCTCCCGTACAAAAGGAGCGAGGAATTTAATCGACAAAATCAGCAAAGCAATGACAATCACCGAATAAATAATCACGATACGCACCAGGGACAATAGCAGCTTCTTCCAGTTACTTTCATGATTCACGGTGGGAGAACCGGAAGTATAACGATCGATAAAGCGTTTCCATTGCAAAGGCAAATGCTTCTCCACAAGCGGATAGGCCGGCTCGGCCAAACGCATCATATAAGGAGTTAGAAAAGTGGTAATCACCGACACCGCCACGACAATCGGATATAAAAAATTTCCGGTAACCTTTAAACTTACCCCTAAGGCCGCGATGATAAAAGCGAACTCTCCGATCTGGGTCAGGCAAAAACCGGATTGCATTGCCGTTTTCAGCGGTTGCCCGGCAAGTATAACCCCGAAAGTACCGAAAAGAGCCTGCCCGATCAATACGGTCAAAGTAATAATAATGACAGGCCATATATATTGGGCGATCATCACCGGATCGACCATCATTCCCACCGACACGAAAAAAATAGCGGCAAAAAGGTCTTTCACAGGCTTAACCAGCTTCACGATCTTTTCCGCTTCTATGGTTTCCGCCAAAATCGATCCCATAACAAAAGCTCCCAGAGCAGAAGAGAATCCCAGATAAGAAGCAAAAACCACCATCAGCAAACACAACCCCAATACAACGATGAGCAGCGTTTCGTCCCCCATCAGCAAACGGGTGTGACGAAAAAAAGTGGGAATTATATAAATACCGATTAAAAACCACAAAAGCAGGAAAAACATTAATTTCCCTATGCTATATACCATTTCCATCCCCTCGAAATTCTTACTCACAGCCATTGTCGATAGTAAAACCATTAAAACGATCGCCACCAAATCTTCGATAATCAAGATACCGAACACCAAGCCGGCAAAACGTTTTGTACGAAGTCCCAAATCGTCGAACGCTTTATAAATGATCGACGTAGAAGACATAGCCAGCATTCCTCCCAAAAAAATACAATCCATCCGCTTCCATCCCATTGTCACGCCGACGGTAAATCCCAGCAAAACCATGCCGAAAATAATGGTCAGCGCAGCGATTGTCGCCGGACCGCCCACTTTCATCAATTTTTTAAAGCTAAATTCCAGCCCCAAAGCAAACAGAAGAAACACCACTCCGATATCCGCCCAGGTCCGGATGTTTGCAGTGTCCATGACAGAAGGAGTAAAAACCACATGAGGACTGGCAATAAACCCCGCCACAATATACCCTAACACCAAAGGTTGCTTTAACTTCTTAAATACCAAAGTCATAACCCCGGCAGACACCAGAATTAAGGCCAAATCAACAATCAAAGTTGGCAAATGGGACATAACATCGTTTAATTTGCAGCAAAATTATCCTTTTTCCTGCAATATTATTCTCCGTCTGTACCAAATTTTATCCCATGACCGAAGCAAAAAAGTTTCCCGGAAACGATTTTTTATATCCTTAAAACAAACCTTATTGACTCCCCTGTTTTTATATCCGTTTTTCTAAATTCCCCTCATCGATCTCATAAGATGAAAATTCCGGATAAAAGCCTGAACTTTATACCCGGAATCCAAAACGTTTAGAAATGTCGCCCCCCTCACTCCTGCCGGTTAGTAGGCAGGTATTTATTTAAAAACTCCTGAAATTTATCTTTATAAGAATCGGAAATGGGAATATATTCCTTTCCGAATACAATCCGGTTCCGTTCTATAACCTTCACTTTGTCTAACCTCACGATAAAGGAACGGTGCACCCGGATAAAATTGGAAGAAGGTAAAAGCTCTTCTAACGATTTCAAGCTCATAAGTGAAACGACAGGTTGTGCTTCCCCCTCCAAATATATTTTCACATAATCTTTCAATCCCTCGATATACAATATCTTAGCCAAATCGATCCGAACAAGCTTATAATCCGCTTTCACAAAAATACTCTCTTGCTCCTTTGCTCCGCTTTCCTGCCTGCCGCTCATTTCACACCACTGCAAAGCCTTGTTCGCCGCTTTCAAAAATTCAGGATAACTGATCGGCTTTAGCAAATAGTCCAGAGCATCCACCCGGAAACCCTCGAGCGCATACTGCTCGAAAGCGGTCGTAAAAATCACCTTTGTCCGTTCGCCCAGCATCCGGGAAAGTTCCAAACCGTTCAATTCCGGCATCTGAATATCCAAAAAGATCACATCGACCTTTTGTTCTTTCACCACCGGCAACACTTCCAAAGCACTACCGCAACGCCCGGCAAGCGACAAAAAAGGCGTACGTTTAACATAGCTCTCCATCAAATCGAGTGCTAACGGCTCATCATCAACAATCAAACAATTCAATTCCATACCCCGTCATTTATACGTCCAAATCCAACTCCGATACATAAACGTCCCCCACTAAACCCGTTTTTAACAGAAATTGCCCCGGATAGAGCAACTCCAGGCGTTTCCGCAAATTTTCCAGGCCGATCCCGGAACCGCTACGGTCGGAATCCTTTTTAGGGAAATAACTATTCTCGATCAAACATTTGATACGATTATGCTTTTCCACCTGCAAATCAATGTGAATGAAAGAAGCTTCCGTAGGGCTCACTCCATGTTTAAAGGCATTCTCGATCAAAGAAATAAATAGTAAAGGTGCAATCAAAATCCCGGTTTTATCTTCCGGCATACAGACTTTCAAGTCCACCCGGTCAGGCAGGCGCAGCCCCATCAATTCAATATAGCTCTTCATAAAAACCAACTCGTTATCAAGCGATACCAACCTTTGGTTATCCTCATAAAGCACATGCCTCAGCAAACGGCTCAGGTCGTGAACGGCATATTGTGCCCGATCCGGATCGATGGCGATCAGCGAATAAATATTGTTCAATGTATTGAAAAGGAAATGAGGATTCAACTGGCTTTTCAAATTCTGTAATTCAGCCTCCGAACGGGCTTTTTCAAGCTCTTTCTTTTCATTCTCCACCACATACCAATTTCCTGTCATCCGAATGGCGACACTCAATCCCGCCAGCAAGACCATCATCATCCCATCGCGAATAATAAATAAAGCACGGGGAGGTCCCTGGTGGATTGTTTCCCCGACTTTCTTCATAAAATGAAGGTAATGATAATTTTGCCAGAGATGCAGGCATAAAGTCATTCCGACAAATAGTGTTATATTGATCAGGATAAACTGTACCATTTTTTTACGAAACAGAAAACGATCGATCAACACGAAGTAATTCAGGTAAAAAACAACGATAAACGTAATCGGTACACCCACATACCCCAGATACCTTTCCAAAGTGATCGCCTCACTGTTTCTCCCTGTAAAAAACAGGGGGAAACAGAACACTCCGCTCCAAACCAAAATGTGGATTAAGACCTGTAAAATTTTATATTTATCCTTCATAATGATAACAAAGATAGAAAACTATTCCCTCACTTTCCCTTATTCCTGCCCGAAACGTTATTTATTCGTAACGGATTGCCTCTATAGGATCAAGGTCTGAGGCCTTCTGTGCCGGATACCAGCCGAAGAATATCCCCGTAACCGTACACACGACGAAAGAAAGCACAACCGAATAAACCTGCACAAATACCGGCCATCCCAAAACAATCTTCACAACGTATGCAGCGCCTATACCCAGCAATACGCCGATAATCCCCCCCGTCACACTGATCAGGATCGCCTCGAGCAGGAACTGGGCCAATATATCCCGTCCCTTTGCTCCGATAGACATTCGCAAACCGATCTCCCGCGTACGTTCGGTAACGGAAACATACATGATATTCATAATACCGATTCCTCCTACCAGCAAAGAAATCCCGGCGATACAGGCCAGCAAAACGGTCATCATATCCGTTGTCGAACTCATCATCGAACTCAACTCCTGTTGTGAACGGATCGTAAAATCATCATCGTCCCCCTTTTTCAGCTTATGATTTCTTCTCAACAGATCGCTGATCTCTTCTTCGGCCTGCTCCGTCATATCTTCGGTTAAAGCCGAAGCATAAATTCCTTGTAAATGGGTGATGGCCAGGACACGCTTTTGGATGGTTGTATAAGGTGCTAAGATAAGATCATCCTGGTCCATCCCCATGCTATTATAACCTTTAGGTGTCAATACACCTATGATTTTAAACGGTATTTTATTAAAACGGATCACTTTCCCCAAAGGGTCTTCTCCGTTTGTAAACAAATTATCGACAATGGTTTTTCCCACCAGACAAACTTTGGCAGAAGTCAATATATCCTGATCGGTGAATAATTCCCCTTCTCCCACCGTATATTTACGAATATCCAAATAATCCTGATTCACTCCATACACTGAAGTAGGATAATTATTCGCTCCGTATATAGTCTGTCCGCTACTGCTCACAGAAGGAGAAGTACTCGAAACATAACGGGTTTCGCTGGCAATAGCCTGATAATCTTCTAACTTCAGGCTTTGCATAGAAGCCGGATCCTGACGAACGCCGCCCCGGCGTTCAGCGCCCGGATGGACCATAATCATATTAGAACCCATTTCCGAAATCTGCGCCCGAATACTTCGTTTAGATCCCTGCCCGATGGCCAGCATGGTGATAACCGACGCAACACCGATAATAATTCCCAGCATCGTCAAAAAACCACGCATTTTATTGTTATTCAGCGCCCGTAACGCTATTTTAAGCAAATTCGCAAAATTCATTTTTCAAAAATTTAAATCGTCACCGTTTCTTTCCTGCCCTCTAAACTAATCTTCATTCACCTTAGGTAATGCCTCCAGCGTTTCTCTGGCCGAAGCAATATGATCGTTCTTCCGGTCCTCGATCACCTGTCCGTCTTTCAATACAATAGTGCGGCTACTGTATGCGGAAAGTTCCGGATTGTGTGTCACAAATATGATGGTCCGCCCTTTAGCATGCAACTCCTGGAATAATACCAAAATTTCAAAAGAAGTACGCGAATCCAAATTTCCGGTGGCTTCATCGGCCAAAATGATAACAGGATCGTTCACTAAAGCTCTGGCGATAGCCACACGTTGCTGCTGACCTCCCGACATCTGATTCGACTTATGATACAAACGATCCTGCAATCCCACAGCTTCCAATGCCTCTATCGCTTTCCGTTCCCGATCTTTAGCCGAAACCAATGGATTATACATCAAAGGCAATTCAACATTCTCGATAGCGGTTGTCTTAGGTAAAAGGTTGTAGGACTGAAAAACGAAACCGATCTTTTTATTTCTCAATATAGCTCTCTCGTTCTTCCCCATCTGACGTACGGAATAACCGTCGAGTAGATATTCTCCGAAAGAAGGAGTATCCAAACATCCCAGCAAATTCAACAGAGTAGATTTTCCCGACCCACTGGTGCCCATGATCGTCACAAATTCTCCGGGATAAATAGAAAACGTTACTCCTCTCAAGGCATGTACAGTTTCATTTCCTACCAGAAAATTGCGCTTTATATCTTTCAATTCAATAATTGCGTTCATCATCTCGTTTATTTTTCGCTTTTCTTCTGAGAACCGGGACGTTTAGGCATAAACGGACTGTTCTCTCCTTCGTTTCCATTATTGGCAGCCATAGCCGGCTGATTAACAGTGATACCCGTAATCACTTCTTCTCCTTCTGTAAGCCCGTCTTTTATCTCCACGATCGCCCCATTCGTAATGCCTGCGACCACCGGTTTTTCCCGTAATACCTGTCCCTCTTTCACCCATACGCTCCGTTTCACTCCGGGTACCTGCTCATTTTCAGGCATAGCGACCAATTCCATCCCCTCACCCAATATCTCGGTATTCGGAACATAACGCAACGCTTTAGAAGGCAAAGTCAAAATATTCTTTTCTTCCAAGGTATAAATCGTAATATTGGCGGTCAAGCCCGGTTTCAATTTCAATTCCGGATTGGGAGCATTGACCACCACTTCATAAGTCACCACATTAGAAGTTGTTGTCGCTTCCAAACGTACCTGCATCACCTCCCCTTCAAAAACATCATTGGGATAAGCATCCACAGTAAACGTCACGCGTTGCCCCTCTTCCACCTGACCGATATCGGCTTCGTCCACATCGGCAACAACCTGCATTTTAGTCAAGTCGTTGGCAATCTTGAACAAGGTAGGGGTACTAAAGCTGGCGGCAACAGTCTGGCCTTCTTCCACTGCCTTGGAAAGCACTACGCCGTCTATAGGCGAATAAATAATAGCGTAACCTAAATTCGTTTTCACTTTCACCAGGTCTGCCTGATTCTTTTCATAAGCACTCTTAGCCTTTTCATATTGATAGGTCGCATTTTCATAGTCCGTATCGCTAACCAATTTCTTTTCATGTAATGTTTTCGTCCGGGCATAATTTTTTGTCTGATACTCATACTCCGTACGGCTCGATTCTAAATCGGCCTGCTTGGATTTGAGTTCCGATTCTAAGGTTGTTTTATCCAATTCTGCAATTACCTGCCCTTTCTTTACAACACTATTATAATCCACATAGATATTATTGATAATCCCGGATACCTGTGTACCGACTTCAACCTGGGTGATGGGCTCAACAGTACCCGTAGCAGTTACCATGTTCGCAATCGTACCCCGCGAAACTTTTGCCGTTTCCCAACTCAATTGTTTTTTTGAAGATGCTCCTAAAAACAGATAAGCTCCTGTTCCTAAAGCCACGACAACAATCGCTGTTCCTATTAATTTACCTTTTTTCATACCTACAATTTTTACGGTTGCACGAAGCCTTGTTTACACTCGCCATTCAGAGCCTCATGCCTGTTTATTTTTTAGACTTTATTTAATTTCAATGGGTTTACCCTGGTAAAAATTCAATAATTGTAAATTCAATACCGACATATATTTTGCCTGAACCACTTCCTGCTGGGCAGATAAGAGATTGTTCTTTTCCGTCAAAAGCTCCACGATGTTTTTCATTCCCAGGTTAAACTGTTCCTCTACCAGCTTAAAACTCATTTCCGAGGCTTTCATGCTCTCTATCGCAGCTTTATATCTGGCCTGAGAGGAAGTGGCATCCAAATAAGCTTTCTCTACCGATTTCAATAGATCTTTCTGCATCCCGACATAATTCAATTCGGAAGTTTCCACGCTTAACTGAGCCAGTTTTACCGCAGTTTTATTAGAACGATTACTGAAAATAGGGACACTCAAACTCAATCCTACACTCTCGTTAAAACTATTACGCAACTGGTTACCGAAGGTAAACGAAGAACCCGAAACATGCCCGGTACCGATACCGGCGGTCAATCGCAAAGACGGCCAATAACCGGCTTTAGCTTTTGCCACCCCCAAACCGGCAGCATCGATATTAATCCGGCTGTACTCTATCTGCGGCATAATCTGCAATGAGGTTTCATATACCTGTACTTTACCGGGCAGTACGGTTAAAACCTCACTATCGGGAATCGCCGGGATCAATAATTCCAAATGATCCGTGACCTCCAGTTCCAACAGCTGTTTTAATTGCAAACGGACATCTTCCAAGGTGGTTTGTGCCGCCACCAATTGATATTTATCCGAATTATATTGAGACTCCAATTGTGCCAAATCCGTAGAAGAAATAGAACCGGCAGCCAGCAATTGTTCTGCTCGGTCACGCTGCGCTTTGGATATTTCCACTGCATTCCGGTTGATATCCACCGTTTCATTTGCATATAACAACTGAACGAAAGCCTCTGTTATTGCCAGCTCGATATCGTTCTCTGCCTCCTGAATCGTCAATTCCTGAATCCTATCCTGTAATTCCTGCTGTTTTATACTTTTTCTGAGTTTTCCTCCATTATACAAATCCACAGAAGTATTCAGACCGTAGTTTCCGGAATAATCGTTTTTATCGGAAGTTTCCGATTTAGGATGATTCACCAGATTATGACTGGTAGAAAAAGAAAGCGATGGCAATAAGGCAGCCCTGGCCTGACGGGTATTTTCCTGGCTTTCTTGTAAAGAAACTTTACTTTTCTTAATTTGAATGTTCTGCGCTTTGGCATAATCGATGCAGGATTTCAAATCCCACTGCGCCGGTTTATCTTGTCCCCGGACGACTAAAGAAAACAGTAATAAAGCACCTGTTATCCATTTCACTCTACCGTTCATATCTTTCGTTTTTCTAATTACTGAAACAAAAGTAAAAACAGGATACCCTCCAAACAATTCAAATATATAAACACCCCCAATTCAAAGACGAATAGCACAATTTTACCGACGAAACCCTTTCAGGGAAAAAACGATAAACAGAATAATACCATAAAACCCATGCCGATCGTGAAAAGTAATTCTACCTCTTACTTTTTATGTGTTTGGCATTATTTTTGCTCAAAAATAAGTTCATTAAAAATGAATTATGATGTTGAGAATGACAAAACATTTATCTAAAATCGTTTTATTAGCCGTTTTGGCTCTCGTACCTTCCATCACTCACGCACAAAACACGACGGAAGAACTGTTACCTTTCGGGGATATGGATCAATGGCTGGTACGGGTTGTTAATGAATCGTTCATTATCGGAGGAAAAACCAAATATCTATATGAAATAGCCCCCGGTGACACACTAAAAAACAATACGCCTTATGTAAACACCGTTTCGCCCTGGGCAACATCGACGGTTATGGCCAAAGTAAGCGGTGTAGTAAAAGGCAGTGTTACCGTTTTCCCTGAAAAAAGAGACTCCGGATACTGTGCCCGGATGGAAACCCGGATGGAAAATGTAAAAGTGTTGGGATTAATCAATATATCCGTACTGGCGACAGGAACCATATTTTTAGGAAAGGTGATCGAACCTGTGCAGGACACCAAAAACCCTCAAAGTAAATTAAGTAGCGGTATTCCGTTTACGAAACGTCCCACCGCTCTGGCATTCGACTATAAAGTGACGCCGGGCGGCCTCCAAATAAAAGCTACCGGATTTAGTAAAATCGTAAAATTAAAAGAACAAAACCGGGCCGAGGCTTGCCTTCTATTACAAAAACGCTGGGAAGATGCAGAAGGAAATATCTATGCGAAAAGGATCGGTACTGCATACGAACAGTACGGACAGGATGTTACGGAATGGCAAAACGGTCATAGAATCCCGGTTCATTATGGAAACATCACCCAGGAACCCTATTACAAACCTTTCATGGACCTGGTAACAGGAGAGAACACTCAATATTGCCAGAACAGCAAAGGCATTATGGTGCCCATACAAGAAGTGGGTTGGGGAGAAGCCGACGAAGAAATCACCCACATCATATTACGGCTTTCGTCCGGGAACGGCGGAGCCTATATCGGTGCTCCGGACAGTAAATTCTGGATCGATAACGTAAAATTAATATACGAATGATAAAGCCCCGAAATCGGTGATTATAAAAAAATAATCGTAAAATAAGCACGAACGGAACATTTGCATTATTCAAAGGAATGATTAACTTTGCCCAATTCGAGTAAAAAAAAATTAAGAAACATAATATCCCCTACTTAACGCAGCAGCATTTACAACCTATTCTATTTTTGAGCTGCGTGGAGACCGTCCTCAGGGCGGTCTCTTTCTATATCCTCTATCATCAATTTCGCAAAACGATCCGAAGTTCCGGGCTTCCCTAACCGCTCGATGATCTCCTCATAATCTGCTGTCATCTTTTGCCGGACATCTTCATCGTAAATGATACGGGATAGTTCTGCAAGCAGATTTTTCTCATTTAATTTCTGCATCAGCAATTCCTTCACCACCTCCCGGTCGAGCATTAAATTGACCAAAGAAATATACTTCACTTTTACCACAGTCTTGAACAACCAATAACTGAATGCTCCTCCCTCGCCGCTATAACACACCACCTGAGGCGTTTTTAACAAAGCCGTTTCGAGCGTGGCCGTCCCCGAAGTAACGAGCGCAGCTGTAGCCTGTTTCACCAGACGATAAGTCTGTCCATAAATAATCTTCACTCCCATATCCCCGACATAAGCAGCATAATCGGAATCCTTCATGGAAGGAGCTCCGGCAATCACAAACTCAAAATCAGGGAAATGCCTTACCATTTTCAACATTTGAGGAAGAACGAATTTTAATTCCTGTACCCGGCTTCCCGCCAATAAGGCTATAATAGGCCGCCCGGACAATCCGTTCAACTGTACAAAATCCGGAAATGTTTCATTCTGGAACGGACGGTCGTGAATCGCATCCACCAAAGGATTCCCGGCATACTGTACCTTATAATTATACTTCTTATAGAAATCGGTCTCAAATGGAAAAATCACGTACATACGATCGACATTCTTCCGGATTTGCTTTACCCGCCCGGTATTCCACGCCCACAACTTCGGAGATATGTAATAAAATACCCGGATTCCGATACATTTAGCGAAACGGGCGATCCGAAGGTTGAAACCTGCATAATCAACCAAGATCACAACATCAGGTTTCCAGGTTTGAATATCTTCACAACAGGCCCGGATATTACCCTTCAATTTTTTTAAATTCTTTAGTACAGCCACAAAACCCATGATAGCCGTATCCTTGTAATGCCTTACGATCTCACAGCCTGCCTCCTGCATCAAATCACCTCCCCAGCCGCGCACCTCCGCCTCCGGGTCTTGCGACCTCAATCCCCGGATTAAATTTGAAGCATGCAAATCTCCGGAAGCCTCTCCGGCAATAACATAATATCTCATTGGCAATAACTTATAAATCTGTATCTTTAGTTTACAAAGATAGAAAATACAGCCAAAATAATTACTTTTGCAGCAAAATAAAGATACACATGATCATTGAAGGGAAGAAGGTAGCTTATATTACATTAGGCTGCAAATTAAATTTTTCAGAAACATCTACAATAAAACATAGCCTGGAAAATGCCGGCACACAAACCGTTGGAGAAAAAGAAGGTGCGGATATATTCGTTATAAACACTTGTAGCGTAACGGATGTTGCAGAAAAAAAAGGGCGGCAGCTTATTCGTAAGATTATCCACCGGAATCCGGGGGCATATATTATCGTTGTAGGATGTTATGCCCAGCTTCGCGCTAAAGAACTGTTGGAAATAGAAGGGGTAAACCTGGTATTGGGAGCAGGCGACAAATTCAAGGTAGAAGATTACTTGCGCCACGCCGAAGCCCAGCAGCAAAACGAACCCCACTCCTGTGATATATTCAAACTTTCGGATTTCGATCTGGCTTATTCCTTCGGCGACCGTACCCGCTGTTTTTTAAAGATACAGGACGGATGCGATTATTTTTGTACGTATTGTACGATCCCTTTCGCCAGGGGTAAAAGCCGGAGCGCTACAATCCGGCAAATTACAGAAGCCGTAAAAGAGGTTGCAACTAAAGGAATCAAAGAAATTATACTGACCGGGGTCAATACCGGAGATTTCGGACGGGGTACGGAAGAAAATTTTCTAAAGTTACTGCAAACTCTTGAACAAATAGAAGAAATCGATCGTTTTCGTATATCTTCCATCGAACCGAATTTATTGACCGATGATATCATTGAATTCGTTGCCGGTTCCCGGAGATTTATGCCTCATTTCCACATCCCTTTGCAATCAGGCAGCAATGAGGTGCTGAAATTGATGCGGCGGAAATACGACAGAGAACTTTTTGCCTCGAAAATCGCCCATATACGAAGTGTCTTGCCCGACGCTTTTATCGGTGTGGATACGATTGTGGGAATGCGCGGAGAGACCGAGCATTATTTCAATGATGCTGCAGACTTCATCGAAACACTCGACATTTCGCAACTCCACGTATTTCCATACTCGGAACGGGCCGGTACAAAGGCTCTCGAAATCCCCTATGTGGTCAATCCCACGGAAAAGCACCGGCGAGTAAACCGGTTACTTGATATTTCTGACCATAAGTTACAAAATTTTTACAATCGGTTTGAAGGACAAACCCGGAATGTTTTATTTGAAGATAATAAAGTGAATAATTCGATTTGTGGTTTCACAGATAATTACATCCGGGTTGAAATTCCGTTTAATGCCCAATTCGCCAATAAAATCGTCCCTATAAAACTGACTTCGGAAATATTCCGATTCGATTAACATCACACTGAATTATGAAATACAAAAAAAAGTAAATCTATCACAATTTTTAATAAAACCTATTTAGGATCAATGTGTTCCCATAAAATAACGACGGAAACGTATCCTATATTTATTGATTCTAATTAACAATATTTAATTCGGATAAATTATTATAATGATTATCTTTGTAATAGAATCAATTTCATAGTTTGTTTCTGTTTAGGGTTAGTAGTTTGAGTCGCCGGTTTCCATCCGGCGACTCATTTTTTATTGCCGGACATTTCATAATTTTATTATTGTAACCTAAATTCATATTGCAAAGTATATACCATATATAATAATATATAGAGTAAAATGCAAGTATTAATTACAGGAGCAGCAGGTTTTATCGGTTATTTCCTCTCTCGAAAACTGATAGAAAAGGGATTTAATGTATATGGTATTGATTCGCTGAACGATTATTACGATGTAAATCTTAAAAAATCGCGATTACAAAACTGCGGTATTCATAAAATACCAAGTGGAAAAAAATGTCTTTCCACCCTTTATCCAAACTACATCTTCAAACGTGTAAACCTTTGTGATAAAGCCGCACTTGAAAGTTTATTCCAACATGCTCATTTCGATTGCGTTATCAATCTGGCAGCTCAGGCAGGAGTTCGTTACAGCCTGATCGATCCGGATACCTACATACAGAATAATATGAAAGGCTTCATGAATTTATTAGAAGCCTGCCGGAAATTCCACTGCCCCAGGCTAATTTATGCATCATCGTCCTCTGTTTACGGAAACTCCGTAGAAATTCCATTTAAAGAAACGGCTACCACCGACCAACCTGTCAGTATCTACGCCGCCACCAAGAAAAGCAATGAATTAATGGCCTATTCTTATTCTGCATTATACCGGCTGGAAACGATAGGCCTGCGTTTTTTCAGTGTGTACGGCCCTTATGGCAGACCGGATATGGCCCCCATGCTCTTTGCCCGTGCCATTCATAAAAACGAACCTATAAAAATATTTAACCACGGCAATCTGGCTCGCGATTTCACTTTTGTCGATGATGTTGTTGAAGGAATTTCCAAAATTGTAAAAACTCCGGGTGTCAAACATGAAATTCATCCCGGAATACCGGCAACCGTTTACAATATCGGGCACAGTTCTCCAGTGAAATTATTAGACTTCATTTATTTACTCGAAAAAAACTTCGGAAAAACCGCACAAAAGGAATTTGTAAATATGCAACCGGGAGATGTTCACCAGACGTGGGCGGATACTACCCATTTAGAAGAGGATTACGGTTATCGCGCCTCTACTCCTTTGGAGGAAGGTATCAAAAAATTTGTAACCTGGTATAACAGTTACTACCAATGAAGCAATAACAGTATATTTATTTGAGTGGCAAAAATAGGGAAAACAGATTACAGAAAACTGATCAAGTATTACAATACTATCTATCACAAAAAAAAATCAAAGAGGGTTTCTATGATAGAATTAGCAATCTATATCGTACTAACAATCTTACTGTATCCTGTGACTGTCTTCCCATATACCCTAATTCTACTTCTACTCCAAAACATTCCCCCTATATATAAAAAACGTGGGGTTCTATCTTGTACCGCAGTAGAAAAGGTATTGGCAACCTCAAGTGAAACGGTACAAGCAACCCCCACGTTAAAATATTTCGTACAAACGAAATTCTAACGCGAGCGTCACCATCACCGTTCCGAACACTTAAAAAAAACGCCAATTTTATTCTACATCGGAAACAGCTCAACGCAAACAAAAAATATATAAACCTCAGACACTCTTTGCCTGATTCTTGCGACAAAGTAAACTATTTAATTTAATTCCAGCAACATTTAACAATAAATAATCATGACATTCTTCTTTTCATAAAAATATCTGAAAAGCCACGCCATACCTTGAAACACTCCAGTCATTATTCCCAACAAATGTGCCTTTTTTTAACCGATTAATACTCAATAAAAATAGCCGGCATCATTATTTGCAATGATACCGGCCATTAAAAACGATATAAAATTATGTTACTTTATAATCTTGATCCTTCCGTCTGTTTTAGGAGTAATCTTATCTTTCATCTTAATATAATCGACAACTACTTCTGAAATCAGCCGAGACGTATTTTCACGTTGGGTAATCCCTCCAAGTCCGGCATCATACCCATCCTTACCTGCTGCAACATAATCACAAGTCGCCATATAATATGTCACGGTATCGACAACGGGCTTATCATTAATACTCAACGACACCACCTTTTTATTCCCCCGGTCATATACAACCTTCACTTCCTTAGATACCTGGGCAAAAGCTCCGTTCCCCGGAGTGACAGTAGCCAAAAAATCGAACAAACGGCGTATGTCACTCCCTTTTAATGCAACGATTTCCAATACATTGGAGAATGGCAAGGTAGTTAATATATTTTCTTTCGTGATCTCTCCGGCAGGCAAACCTTCACGGATACCTCCCGAATTGGTCAGGCCGAAATCAACCGGAAGATTTAAAGATTCAGTAGCTTTCCATTTCAAAGCATCGGCAACCAGATCGCCTAAAGCCGTTTCATTATACCGTGCGACATTCTGTCCGTTCTTAAATAAAATAAATTCCTCCGTTGCAACTCCGATGACCGTTTTCAAATCCCGGTTGGCTTCCTCCACAAAAGGCTCCAATAATCGATTTAAAACAGTGTCGGGAGCAAACCCCTTGATCAAAACAGGCTTCCAGCTAAAATCGATAAGTTTTCCGTCCTTTACCGTCAATTTCCCCTCTCCCACATAGCGCCCGCTTTGATTGGCCGTTATAATCCATGTATTATTCACTTTTTCAGGTTTCTCTATATAAGAATGAGAATGTCCGTCCACTAAAATATCGATACCATCCACCTGAGCGGCCAATTTCCGCGAAGTGATGAAATCGGGAGTCGTTTCCGTAAATCCTAAATGGACTAATCCAATAATTACATCCACCTTTTTCTCTTTAAGCAACTTCACCATTCTACGTGCCGTTTCCACCTCATTTTTAAATACAAGATCTTGCGCCCCCACACTTAAATTAGCCGTATAGCTCGTTGTTAAACCGAACAACCCGACTTTAATGCCATCGACCCGCTTAACCAAATATTCCTCCCCTAATAATTTTCCGTCCATCTCCACATTAGAAATAACAAAAGGGAAATCGGCCTCTTGTATCTGTTTTAACAGTACCTTGACAGGCTTGTCAAATTCATGATTACCGGCAGTTGCTGCATCGTATTTCATATAATTATAGGCTACAATATCAGGAAGTGCATCCGCCATATTAGACACAGGCTGTCCTGCATTGATATCGCCGGCATCCACCAGGAGTACATAAGGATTTTGTTTTCTCACTTCTTGAATAAATGTCGCTCTTTCCGCCATACCTCCAATACTATCGACAGGTAAAATACTACCGTGGCTATCATTGGTATTCAACAACACGATTTCGTGAACCTGGCCTGTATGCCCACAAGCCGCTACCCCGAAGGCAAGCACCGCTAATACCGCTCCGGCAGCCAGACGGCGGCGAAGCATCCTGAAAATCTCTGTAATCATATTTAACTATTTAACCTGTCAAAGGTATAACAATAAATCTCTATCTTTACAAAAGAAAAATAATACTTTATGAAAATAAACCATATTGGCATCTGGACGAATCAATTGGAAGAGATGAAAATGTTTTATTTCATCTTTTTCAATGGAAAATCAAACGAAAAATATGTAAATCCGGCAAAAGGGTTCGAATCTTATTTCATCCGCTTTGGAAACAATGTAGCCATAGAGATTATGCGGAAAACTACAATAAAAACCAATCGTAACCATCCTCAGGAAGAATACATCGGACTTGCTCACATCAGTTTTTCCTTAGGAAGCCGTGAAGCCGTAAATATTCTCACCGAGCAAATTCGACGTGCCGGTTATCCGGTGATTAGCGAACCTCGCGTGACGGGAGACGGATACTATGAAAGCGTTATCCTTGACCCGGATAACAACCGGATAGAAATTATGGCATAATTTCTAATACACTACCGAACTTATTGATGCCGGCTCATATAAGCAGCCGCAAAACTACATATAGGGATCACTTTCAAATGTTCTTGATCGGCATAGATCAATGCCTGTTTCATTAAAGCTGAAGCAATTCCTCTTCCCTCTAATAAAGAAGGGACAATGGTGTGTGTAATATCCATTTCCTCTCCCTCCAGCTCATATTCCAGATAGGCCGTATTTCCTTCAAGATGCACTTCAAAACGATGCTGATCCGGATCATGTATTACCTGATATTCCATAATAGAAAATTTTAGTCCTATCACAAAATTACGACATTCCGATAACATCCCAATCCCCATTTACCCAATATTTCAAAATTTATCCTATTACTAAAAGCTACTGTAAATAAAAATAGAAAAGGTTTATAAATAAAAATATCAAACAATTTTTCAGCCTGTAAAGATTTATATAAATACATATAAAATAAGTGTAAGGCATAGTATAAACAGAACCATGCCCTACACTTATTTCCAGACGATCGATAAATAAAATTAAAGCAACCTCAGTTACTCTTATTTTTGAGAAATCTGACCTTTTTTGCCTTGCTTATTCACAATGGAGGGATTTCCACTGTATTCTATGTCTCCGCTACCGCCCACTGTTGCATCCAACTGTTGAGAAGCATAACACTCAATATCCCCTGAGCCGCTCACAGCCGCAGTAACATGAGTGGCAATCAATTTATCCGCAGAGATATCTCCTGAACCTACAAGTTTCATGACAGCCTTTTCTGTAACCCCCTTTACCTCTACATCACCCGAGCCACTCACCTGTATATCGACTTTAGTCGCTTTCACATTTTTCAAGTCTATATCCCCACTTCCTTTCACCGTAGCGATAATATTAGCAACCTGCAAATCATCTGCATCGATATCTCCCGACCCGATTACATTTAACTGTAAATCACTTCCCTGAACAGTACCTTTCAAATTTACATCTGCCGATCCCTGCACATCTACATGCGACAGCGCAGAAGAAGAAGCCACCACTTTTAGCCTGCGTTCCCCACGAAGGATAGTAACACCTTCTCTCATCTTTACCTGTAACACTCCGTTTACAGTAGTAACTTCCAATAAATCCACCAGATTATCCGAACCATATATATAAACAGTCGTTTTAGTACCATTGCTCTGACGATATTCAACGTCCGGACTGCCTAATACTCTGATTGAATTGAAATCGGTTACATTATTTACTTCCCGGGTAATGTAATTTTTACTCGGAGTAACTGTCTGAGCCTGTATTCCTATAGCAAACAAAACGAATGTCGCTATCAAAAATGTAATCTTTAAATTTTTCATAGTTTCTTGTTATATTATAATTTCCTATCACAAAGATACAACATAATAATATACCCACACAAATAAAATATACTGCCATATTACAAATTCTAAATTCTTTATCATCTTGACTTTAATAAAGAATCAATAAATAACAATTAAATTTTTCTTTTCACAACAGAAAAGACACACGTTATATACCCAAATGCAAAAGGAAAATAAGAAAGAACAAAGCCCCCAGGTAATACCCCGGCAGCAGCAAGTTAAAACCAGAGAGAGACACACAATACAGCAAGCCCAGATGCAGACACGAAACAAGTATCAAAAACAGAATACACCGACACAAAACCATCCAACCGGATTTATACAACAGACAAGTAAGAAAAAGAAAAAGACGGCAAAGAAAAAGCGACAAGCTAAAACAGGAACAAAAAAGAAGCAAAAGCTTATAATTTAATATCAAAGCAGAACAAGTTTAAAATCAAGTAAACAAACCATATCCAACAGACACAGGCACAGAAAAAAGAATATAAACAAAGAGAAAGAAAATCAGGCAAGCAGAAACAGGCAAGGCAAGCAGACAGCAAAGACCACAACAAGGCTGAAAAGGAACAAAAAAAAGAGAGAGTCACATCTCTGTAACTCTCTCCATCTAAATTCGGCATCTTCCT
>UQTM01000048.1 GCA_900544025.1 uncultured Odoribacter sp. | reverse complement strand
CCGGTAAAAAGAAGGTGGGGGTACTCTCTCTTTACAAGGTTTTCAGAAATAATACAGGACAAAAAAAGAAAGAGAACGGAAAGATTAGCAGAAAGAGAAGAGAAGAGAAGAGAAGGAAAGGCAGGAAGAGAACGGAAAGACAGCGGAAAGAAGAAAAGGAAGAGGGGAAAAGAGAAGAGCAGGCGGAAAAGGAGAAAGAAGAAAAGGCATCTATTGGAGAAAAAGAAGGCAGGAAAAGACCAGGGAGGAAGCGAGGGAGCATTCTTACAATAAAGAAAAAATTAGGGGAAGATGCAATAGAATGAGAAGTAGCGGACAACGGCTTCGACGGTTTCGACATATAAGAAAGATAAAGATAGAGAAAGTAAGAATAAAAAAAGAAGATAACCAAGACAAAGGAAAAAGAAGGAAGAATAAGAAAAGTAGACAGAAAAAAAGAGAATAAACTTACCTTTATATTAAAACACCTATATTAAAAAAAGGTAACCACTATATATCCTCCCCAAAAGGAGTATATCACCCCCAAAAAAAGAAAAGCCGAAAGAAAAGAAACGGCAAGGGTATCAACAGGATGAAAAAAATACAAGGAAAAAACAGAGAGAGTAAGAAGAAAGAAAGAAAGAACAGGAAAAGGAAAGAGATATAAACATTCAGCTATATTAGCAGGAAAGAGATAACAAATATCCTCAAAAGGAAGATTACCAAAAAAGAAGAAAAAAGAAGAAAAACAAAGAAAGGAAAACAGAGGATATGTCCCCCGGAAAAAGAAGTCCCCAAAAAGTATAGACACGCCGCAGGGAAAAGGAAGGCGATAAAAAAGAAGAAAAGGATAATCCATAAGGAAAAAACACAATGTGCGCCAGACAAAAATGAGTTGTAATATGAAAAGATGAATCTATAAACACACATACGGGAAAGGAAAAGTATCTTAATAAAAGAAGGTTTTACACATAAAAATAAAGGGAATATAGATAATAGAAAGCATAGAGCTGGGAGATCATACGAAAAAGCTATCTCATACAGTAATAAAATAACATTATAGAAAAAAGAAAAGAGAAGAAAATGAGACAAGACAAGACAGCAGAAAAACAAGGCTAAGTGAGTAAATCATAAAAAGAATGAGCGGGCTAAATCATACAAAACAGCAATAATACCCCAAAACAAAATCGAACCACCGCATTTTGTATATACTCCTGAACAAAACTGCAAAGTCCAACAAAAAAAGCTACCCGAAAAGGGCAGCTTTTTTATTGTGTAACCGTACAGATATGTATTCACACGACATGAACGGCTATACCTGATTTACGCTCGCAATCCACAGCATACCGCTTATGCGATGGCTGTACTGATCATAAAGGTTGCAGCAACGGCAACAATGGCATAAAGTTCAGGGAATACGGCAAGGATCAGGGTTTTACCGAACACGTCGTAACCTGCGCCGATACCCACGATACCGTTAGCACATACCTGCCCCTGGCGGATAGCAGAGAAAAGGCAGACAAAGCCTAAACCCAAACCAACGCCGAACACGGCAGCAGCCTGCAACCATGTAATTTCAGGAGTCAGTACGCCTTGTAACAGGAAGAAACCGAGGAATCCATAAAGTCCCTGTGTACCCGGAAGAGCACACAATACCATGTAGTTACCGAAAGCTTCGTCGTTTTTCTTTAACGCGCCGATCGTAGCGTTACCACCGATGGTTACTCCGTATGCACTACCGATGCCGGACAATCCAAGTATTAAACCCACTCCGATATACGCTAAAATAATTGGTTCCATAATTCTAAATTTTTGATTTTTAATTTATTACTATTATTATTTCTTCTAAATGATTTTTATCCCCTCATTCCCGATGATATTTTATACTGTTCAAGTCTTTTATTCTCCAAAACTATGCCTCCTGGGTATTCCGTCTTTTAAAAGGCTGGTATTTCTTACCGCCTCCTTCAAATCCGGCATTTTTGTAGAACTCCACAAAAGTCAGACGCATCGGATGTACAAACGATCCCAGCCCGGCCATAAAAAGATTGACACTGTGCCCGAATAAAAGTATAATCAGCATCACCAATTGTTTTACGCCCGGAATATCAGGACTCATATTCATAGCCAGATCATTAAATACCAAACCCAGCACAGAACTGGAAATTCCCAACGCAAACAAACGGATATAAGAAAGGGTATCTCCCAATAATCCCGTCAGCATATTATAAGAATCCCAAAGTCCCGCCCCGATATTGATAAAGACGTTCCGGCGAAGGTTATTCAGGATAAAGATCAACACGGCTGCAACCCCGCCGATCACATACATCAGGATTTTCACGTCGAAGCCTTTAGAGGACAGCAGGAAACAAGTTCCTCCGCCGAGGATCAGCACCAACCAGCCGATGGTAGGCAATGCTGCCGGCATTCCGTATTGCCGCCACAAATTCACCACTTTCAGGAACATACCAAAGATGATCTGCACGGCACCGATAATCAAGGCCAAGTTAAACAACTGCTGCGAGTCGAGCATCATCGCGCGGAGCTTTACCACCCAGGGCAATTGCACTTCCAGCAATTGAATACCGAAAAACGTTCCGCTGACCGTTCCCATGACCACCGTACCCGCCCCCAGCCATTGCGCCAGGGAAAGAATCGGTTTAATCGAAGGTTTCGCTTTAATCTTATACAGGGAGATCACGATCAACAATAGCAATCCGTATCCGGCATCCCCGAGACAAAGCCCAAAGAACAGCACGAAAAACGGAGCAAAAAACGGTGTTAGATCGATCTCCCGATAATTCGGCAGAGAATAAAGTTCCCCGATAAATTCGAATAAACGGGCGAACTTATTATTTTTCAATAAGATCGGCGGATTGTCTTCATTCGCCGGCTCTTCTATTTCGTAAGCCACATCCTGAACGGCAAGCCATTCGTTTACATCTTTTTCAATCCCGGCGGGCACCCAGCCTTCCAGGGAAATCACTTTATCGTCCACCAGCGTCAGGGCGGCATCCTTCACTTTCAGTAAATCGGCATCCTCCACCAGTTGCACCCGGAAATCTTTCAGGTAATCGGCAGAAAAACCGGCAATCCGGTCGATATTCCGCGCCACGGTTTCTTTCTCCGCCCTCAGCCCGTCCATCGCCTGCTGTATTTCCTCTGCATTCATCTGAGGAAATACCACAGCATCCGCTTCCGGAGACGCTTTTTCTCCGGCGGGTAATACCGTCACAAAATAAGTCTGCCCTTTCTCCTGGTTAATCACAAATGTATTAAACCGATCTTCCCATTCCGGCAGGTATTTCCGGTCGGGAACCGTGAAGAAACGCAAATCCCACCCGGCATCCTGCAATCCGCCGAGACGTTCCTGCGGAAATGTTCCCCAAGGCTCGTAAATCATGTGGTCTTTCTCCAAAACGGCCATCTGCTGGTCTAATTGCTCTATCCGCTTAAACTGGCTTTCCAAAAACACCAATAAATCCAATTCCGAAGCTTCGGATATATTTTCCGGCACTTCTTTTTCCGGATAGAACACTTTGTAATAGAATGCCAACCGATCGGCCGGCATCACTCCTTTCGACCATTCCGCAAGCAAATCGGCCACGTCTTTTTCTTCCGCCGGCAACCGCTTCCGCAGCAATCGCATCATTTCGCCGATGCGCTTTACAATGCTTAGCTTTTGCTTTAAAACCTCATCTTCCGCCGACCGCTCTTTGTTTTCGTGGATATGCACCACGCCCTTTTCCCGGAGCTGCTCCAGAAATACCTGATAATCTTTATAGAATATCAGCAGGGACAATTTTTTCATTGCTACGATCATGATGGGTCTGCCTCCATTGCTTTACGGGTTTTCACTATCTTCTGAGCCGATTTGGAAAGGTTTTCTTCATCTTCGAGGAATCGCTTGATTTTGCGGATCGCTTCCTGAAAACCGGGAATTTGCACCTTCTCGTACAGGTTCACTTTCTGTGTGGTTTTTTTACGTGCTTTGTCGAGCAGTTCCATTTTTTTCATATACAACTCCCGTTCCAAAGCGATCTTCACCACTTGCTGCACTTGCTGTATCCCATCCAAATACCAACCCGGAGCATTAAATAAGCTGAACTCTTTCACCTCGTATTTCACATCGTCCAGCACAGGCGTTCTCACCCCGGCGATTTTTTTCACCGACATGTTTACGTCCTTCACCGTCAATATATCCGGGGTATATTCGTCGTAAAGCTGCAACATATCGCTGATTGCATTCAGCGTGTCCTGCAACCTCCCGTCGAACTCGTCCGCCACCTCTTTCGCTTTCTTCACTTCCGAACGCAATGCCGATTCTTTGTTTTTAATCGTCGGCAAAGCCCGTACCCGCGTTTTCAGCTGTTTGTCCAGGTTTTGAAGGGATGTTTTATTATATTGAAATTTTATCATACCCTCTTATTTCAGTCCGTATATCCGCCGAATTCGTCCACAATCTCTTGCTTGATACCCAATTCCGCTTTCGTAAAATATTTCCGGAATAAAGTCCAGGCTGTATCGAGCATCTGGGTAATGCTGATGTTTACATCGATCGCCAACAATTCATTGGAATAATCTTTGGCAAATTCAAGCGTACGTTTGTCGTAGTCCGTCAGGTCGAAACCGTTCTCCAGTTTTGTACGGGCATTGGCAGCATCCGCATACAGACGGATCGCTGCATTCATCACCTGCGGATGGTCTTTCCGGGTTTTCTTCCCGATCACCAGCTGTTTCAAACGGGAAAGGCTTCGGAACGGGTCCACGATCACTTTGCCGATCTCCGTATCTTTCCGCAAGAACAACTGGCCTTCCGTGATATATCCGGTATTATCCGGGATCGCGTGGGTAATATCGCCACCCGATAAAGTCGTTACTGCAATAATGGTGATAGAACCGCCTTCCGGGAACTGTACCGCTTTTTCATAGATCTTCGCCAGGTCGGAATAAAGCGAACCGGGCATAGAGTCTTTCGAAGGAATCTGATCCATCCGGTTGGATACGATACTCAGCGCATCCGCATACAGCGTCATATCCGTCAGCAGTACCAACACTTTCTCATTCCGATCTACGGCAAAATATTCCGCAGCCGTCAATGCCATGTCCGGCACCAGCAAACGTTCCACAGGCGGAGCTTCCGTCGTGTTCACAAAACTGACAATACGGTCGAGCACCCCGGCATTATCGAACAAGTTCTTAAAATACAGGTAATCGTCGTTCGTCAATCCCATGCCGCCCAGGATAATACGGTCGGTCTGTGCGCGCAAAGCCACATTCGCCATCACCTGGTTATAAGGCTGGTCGGGATCGGCAAAAAACGGAATTTTCTGCCCCGATACCAAGGTGTTGTTCAGGTCGATACCCGCAATACCCGTAGCAATCAGTTCCGACGGCTGTTTCCGTCGCACCGGGTTTACCGACGGGCCGCCGATTTCGCGTTCTTCCCCGTCCACCACAGGCCCGCCGTCGATCGGATCGCCGAAGGCATTGAAAAAACGCCCGCAAAGGTCTTCTCCTACTTTCAATGTCGGGGCTTTCCCCAGAAATGTCACCTCGGCATTGGTCGGAATCCCTTCCGTTCCGGAGAATACCTGGAGTGTAATATTGTCGCCCCATATCTTCACGACCTGTGCCAGCCGCCCGTTCACGATCGCCAGCTCGTCGTTTCCCACGCCCTGGGCGTTCAGCGAACAGGTAGCTTTTGTGATCTGGGTGATCTTTGTATATACTTTTTGAAAAGCTGTATTCATATCACTTATTTTTTTCTCTCGTTTATGATGTCGTTCACCTCTGCCTCGTATTTTTTAAAGCTTTCCGATTGGAATTCCGAATAGTTCATTTGCTTGAATCCATTGATTATCCGCTTGAAATAAGGGTTTATTTCTTCAAAGGAATCAAAGTCGAAATCCGACCGTACAACGTCCAGCACCATATTCAGCATATATTGCTGGCGTTCCATAGAAGTAGAGCCGTCGATGTTATCGAAAGCATCCTGTTGCAAAATGACGAAGTCGATCAGTTCCGATTTCCAAAATATAATATGGTAATCCAAAGGCACACCGTCGTCCCCCAAAATATCGATCTGTTCCGCCGTTTCACGCCCCCTCACCAGCATATTGCGGGCTTCGTTCACATCGGCGATCCACCGGTCGGAAATATTCTTTTTGGCATATTCCACAAATTCGGGATATTCCAGGTATTTCGAATAAGAATCCAGCGTATCGATAGCCGGATAACGCTTGGAATCGGCACGAGCCTGTGACAGGGCGTAGAAACAACGCGCCACCTTTTTCGTCGATTCGGTCACCGGTTCTTTCAGGTTACCGCCCGCAGGCGATACCGTTCCGATAAAAGTCACCGATCCGGTTTTTCCATTGTTCAGATACACCATGCCGGCGCGGGAATAGAAATTAGAGATAATAGCCGACAGGTCCATCGGGAAAGCATCCTGCCCCGGCAACTCTTCCATACGGTTGGACATCTCACGCAAAGCCTGTGCCCAGCGCGAAGTGGAATCGGCCAGCAACAGCACTTTCATGCCCATTGCCCGGTAATACTCCCCGATCGTCATAGCCGTGTACACCGAAGCTTCACGGGCAGCCACAGGCATATTCGAGGTATTGGCGATGATTGTCGTCCGTTCATATAGCGAACGCCCGGAACGCGGGTCTTGCAATTTCGGAAATTCGGTAAAGATTTCCACCACCTCGTTCGCACGCTCACCGCAGGCAGCCATAATAATCACATCGGCATCGGCAAAACGCGCCAGCGCATGCTGTAATACGGTTTTTCCCGTACCGAACGGCCCGGGGATAAATCCCGTTCCTCCTTCCAGCATCGGGTTCATGGTATCGATCACCCGTACCCCTGTTTCCATTTGCCGGGAAGGACGCGGTTTATCCACATAATTACGCATAGCCACTTTCACCGGCCATTTCTGCACCATCGTCACGGGATATTCTTTCCCGGCAGCGTCTTTCAACACGGCCACCGTATCCAATATCGTATATTCCCCTTCGTCCACGATCGATGCAACGGTATATTCTCCCTCCATTTTGAAAGGAACCATTATCTTGTGGTCGAGCCAATTCTCTTTCACGTTTCCGATCCAGTCCGCCGCCTTCACCCGGTCGCCCGGTTTGGCCAAAGGCGTAAATTTCCACTTTTTATCGTCTTCCAGCGGATTGGTATATTCGCCTCTTTTCAGAAAAACCCCGGTCATCTTATCCAGGTCGTTCTGCAATCCGTCGAAATTTTTCGACAGCAATCCCGGCCCAAGGCTCACTTCCAGCATGTGCTGCTCGAATTCCACCGGATTACCGGGTTTCAGTCCTCTGGTACTTTCAAATACCTGTACATAAGCAATCTCTCCGACCACCTTGATCACTTCGGCCATCAACCTTTCGTCCCCCTGCTCGATAAAGCAAATCTCATTCTGGGAAACCGGGCCTTCGACCTTCACCAATACAAGGTTAGAAATAATGCTATGAACTTTTCCTTGTGTTTTTGACATATATTATTTATTTGTAATTTCTGATTTTATTCACGTTTTCTGGGCCGCATAGCTCATTCATCCGAACGTACTCACGCTTTGAACTGTTCTTCGAAACGAAAATTCTCCCTGAACCGTTGGACCAGCTCCATAAATACCTGCCTGCCCGATTCCGTGCTCATCCTGCTCCAGCGTTCCACGATCATCAGCTTCAACAGGTAACTGATCACCCGTTCGATCGAAAAATATTCAAATACCACCGCTTCATCCAAAAAATTCCAGATCAGCAAATCGAGTCCCCTTTCCCTTTCCACCAAATTACCGGTTTCCATCAGGGCGATTACTTTTTCTACGTATGGATAATCCAGCGACAAGCCGAAATCCTTGGAATTGGAAGTCCGCAAAGCCATAGCGAATTCATTTTCCCCGATGACTTCCTTTGCCACGTCCCGTCCGTATTTCCGGCTATTCACCGCCGCAACCAAATTTTTCAGGTTCATGGAAAATTCCGCATAACGGCTCACCAGCCGGTTGTCCGAAGCGATCATATAATCGTAATACATCCAGCTCAGCACATTTTCGGGCGACACTTCGTATTTCAGATGTTCTTCCTTAAAATCGGCGATAAACCGGCTCAGATAGCCGGGCAGCGAATGATCCGGCTCCTGTACCTGCTCTTCCAATTGTTTCAGCGGATACACCGTATGCAAAGCCGCACTGGGCTCCTGCTTGTTCAGCAACCGCAGCACTTGCGCATTGTCGTTAGGCAGAAAGAACAAATCCAGCAATTTTTCATCCTTGCCCCGGATATAATCCCTTGCCTGTTCCCGGAACTCCGCCACCGTCAGCGACAATTTCCGGTCGTCCCACGAAATCTCCGGCAATCCCGCAATAAAAGCTATATAATCCATTCTGATTTCTTTTTTTAATTACTCTACTCCCTCCGGTCGTTCCCCTGCATCCTGCCGAAGCATTCGTTACGCCAGGCACAAAAGCAGTTATTTATATAGCAGCGATTTGGTAAAGCTACGCATATACTGGTTGAAGAACGATTCGAACAGAGCTTCCGAAAAGGTGATCTGATACCCCCCGTCTTTCGGGCGGATCACAAAATCCTCCTTCGAATCCCCGGTTTTCACTTCCAGCCCTTTATCCAGCAGCTCTTTGTATTTTGCAGCCACAAACGATTCGAATTGTTTCTTCTCGCTTTCCGGGAGCAATATTTCCAAATTCAGGTTCCCCGAAGCCACATCCCATTTTTTCACCACAGACACCAGCAATTCTTGTATAAATGCTTTATCTTCAAATCCGGTCTTCGCCATTTCGCCGGAAATCCTGCCGGAAATCAAATCGGTCACCGACTGTTTCAGCGCAGCAATCGCCTGCCGGGCACTCAATGCCATTTCCGATTCCGCCTTCTTTTTCAAATTCTCTGCGCTCTCTTCGGCAGCAGCCCCGATCTCTTTAGCCTTTGCTTCTGCATCCGCAATGAGGCGGGCAGCATCCTGCTTCGCCTTTTCGATGATCTCTCCGGCTTTCTGATTGGCTTTATCTATTCCTTCATCATACAGCTTCTTCGTCAGAACATCTAATTTATTTTCCATATATATTCAATTTTAGATTTTTATACAAATCCTTATCCCCATTGGCCTTTCGGGTATATTCCTCCCTTCTTCTCCCTCTTTTCGCCTATTTTAGGCTGCAAATTAATATTTTTACGTATAAGAGCCAACTAATTGTTGGGATTAAAACGATTTAAATTTCCAGGATGCTACGCTACAAGACTATAACCATACTCCACAAACTTGGAAAAAATCACTCCATAATCATGCTATGCAAAACGGATGCCAAAATAAAATCATCCGGCAGAAAGTCAATAAAATTCACTCATTTACACTATTTTTGTAAATATTAAAGAAAAACGACCATGTTAGACCATAAATACATCATATTTTACCATTTAGCTAAAAATCCGAATACAACGAAAGTCGCCGTGGAACTCGGTTTGTCCCAGCCTGCCATTTCCAAAAGTATCAAGGAACTGGAACGCGAACTGTCGGTTACTTTATTCCACCGGGAAAAAGGCCGGATGCAACTCACCGAAACCGGAAAATACCTGTTAGGGGAGATTACCCCCTTGCTACAAAAAGAGCGGGAAGTTTTATTCGAACTGGACAAACGGCGGGACACTTTTTCCGGCACGCTTCATATCGGGGCGAGCACCACCCTGGCACAATACATCCTGCCGGAGCTGTTATCCGATTTCATCCGCCGGAATCCCGACATCCACATTCATCTCTCCAGCGGCAACACCGACCAGATCGAACACGAAGTCATTGCCGGAAACCTGCATCTCGCTTTTATCGAGGGCACACCCACCCAGCCGGACATCCGGTACATTCCTTTTATCAACGATGAAATCGTATTGGTTGGCTCGGCTTCCAATCCGCTACCGGAGCAGATCACACGGGAACAATTCCGGGAGTTGGATTTTATATTCCGGGAAAAAGGCTCGGGCACCTATCATATCATCCGCCGCCAACTCACGTTGTCGGGTATCGACATCTCCCAACTGCGTACCCGCCTTACCCTGGGCTCCACCGAAGGGATCAAGCAATTCCTCCGGCACAGCCGCGACAGTTTCGCTCTATTGTCCGTTTACAGTGTACGCGAAGAATTGACTTCCGGCAAGCTGCGGATTATCGACATCGAAGGTCTAACGATCGACCGTACTTTCTACGCCATCCACCACCAGGGAGAGCCCGATCCTTATGCCCGCCGATTTCTGGATTTTGCCTTACAGGCACAAAGCTGACGACACCTTTATCCCTTTTTCTGTTTTTTATATTCGCGGGGCGACATGCCCATGATTTTCGTAAATAGCCGTGAGAAATAATAACAATCGTCGATTCCGGTTTTATAACAAATCTGATTGATTTTCATATTGGAAAAATCCAGTAATCGGCAAGCCTGCTGTATTTTCAATTGGTTAAAGTAATTCAGGGGCGAATACCCGGTACGGGCATGGAAAAGTGCGGAAAAATGAGAGGACGAATACCCGATATGTCCGGCTATTTGCTTTAGCGTCAATTTTTTTTCCACATTTTCTTTCATATAATGGATTGCGGCAGCCACCAGATCGCCTTCATCGTTCTCCTGCTTCACCGCCCCACGGTATTGCTGGACGTAATGCAGCGATCCTAAAAAATAATAAAATACAGAACAGGCATACATCAGGTTTTCGCGCCCATATCCCATTTCAAGCGTATGGTAAATTTCTTCAAACAAGCTCAACCTCTCCCCGATCCGCGAGTAGGTATTCGGCCTGATCGCCGTAGGCTTTAAACAATTCCCGGCATATTCCCCCGCCAGTTTCCCCTTGAAATGCACCCAATAAATCGTCCAGGGATCCTGTTCGTCCGCCCCATAACTATGCGGCCTATGAGCCGGCAAAACAAAATACTGGTCTTTTTCCACTGCATATTTTTCACCTCCGGCCCGAAACCAGCCTTTCCCTTCCGTGCAATAGATCAAAACATATTGGGAAATAGGTTCCTGCCGTTCCCGGAAATGATTCCACGCTTTCGGATAATAGCCGATATCGGTGATATGAAGCATCGATAAAGCAGGCTCGTTCTCCATTTCCCGGATTACCGCAGCGGGCAGCACCAAAGCACGTTCACCGCTGAATCCGTCTTTTCGTTTTAGCATCATCATTTATTCTAATTCCGTACAACCGTTCTAATATAGAATCGCTCTCAAAAATATTATATTTTTCGTAAAATTGTCCATTTTTTAAATTTTTTATCTATTCTCCGCTTTTACGATTTCATTTTACTTTGCAATACTTGAAAAAAGAAAAATGCCTGTGCTTTTTATGTCTCCCCACCGTCCTTTCTTCACACTCCGTGAGGGAAGGACAGGGAGAGAACAGGTTATTTTGAAAAAACGTTTTATGAAAAACATACCCAAACCACTCCTTTTGTTTTTATGCTGTTGTTTGTTTTTCCAAACAGCAGCCGCTTCAATTGAAAAACAACCGCTTCCGGAAGAAGCCGCACACCATATCCTCCAAAAAGCGGCAGGTATCCGCCGTCCGGCAATCAGCCTGAACGGGACGTGGCAATTTCAATATTCCCCTTCGCATCCTTTTACAACAATCCGGATTCCGGGAGAGGCCGCCATGCAAGGCTATGCCATAGAACACGACAAACCTTATATTTACCGGAAAACATTTACACTTCCGGCAGATTATAGCGGAAATTATATCATTCTGCGCTTCGACGGTGTGTATAGCTATGCCCGTCTTTCCATAAACGGACAATTCGTCCGCGAACACCACGGAGGCTTTACCCGTTGGGAAACCGACATCACCCCTTATGTACGACCGGGACAAACCAATGAATTACAACTGGAAGTCACAGACCGGCTCGACGACATTTCTTATGCTTCCGGTTATGCCCATCATCCCATTGGCGGGATATTGCGGAACGTCACCGTTTTTGCTCTGCCTCCGGCATGCCTCTACGATTTTCATTTTTCCACAGACCTCGATGACTCTTTCCGGGATGCTGTGCTGAAGATCGGCTACCGGGCACAAGTTACTGGAGGAACATTCGTAGAATACACTCTTACTGCCCCGGACGGGCGAAAAGTGGAATTAGCGCAAAACCGTTTCTCTCTGCAAGAAAACGAAAACACCAACGAACTGCCGGTCAGCGCTCCTTTAAAATGGGATGCCGAACATCCGAATCTATATACTCTCACAGTTACCCTCTGCAATGAGGACGGTGTCATAAGTCAGACCTCCCACCGGGTGGGATTCCGGGAAATAAAGATCGACGGCGACCGTATGCTGGTGAACGGTAAACCCGTAAAACTCCGGGGAGCATGCCGGCACGATATTCACCCCCGTTTAGGACGGACAACCACGCCCGAACTGGATAGCCTCGACGCGACGTTATTCAAACAGGCAAACATGAATTTTGTACGCACCTCCCATTATCCGCCCTCTGAAAAATTTTTAGAATATTGCGACCGTTTAGGAATTTACGTTGAATGCGAAACCGCCGTATGTTTCGTCGATACCTATCGTCAAAAAAACTATGCTCCCGGAAAATCCCAGGACGATCCGGCCTTCACGTCACGCTATCTGTCACAATGCCGCGAAATGGTTAAATCATTCCGTTCCCATCCGTCTATCCTGCTTTGGTCTATCGGCAATGAAAGCGTTTACGGCATTAATTTTCAACAAAGTTGGGACTGGGTAAAACACACCGACCCTACCCGCCCCGTTATATTCAGCTATCCCGGCTCCGTGGGCGACCGGGAAAAAATATACGATATTCTCAGCATGCACTATCAAGACGTAAACGGCAATATAGACCAATGGAACCGCTCCACCCGGAATTTTCAGGGACACGGAATCCCCGCCTTGTTCGATGAATGGGCGCACCCTGCCTGCTATACTTACACCACCCTGCAAAACGATCCCAACATCCGGGAATTTTGGGGAATCTCTATCGATAAAATGTGGGCGGGATTATTCGATGCTCCCGGCGGATTGGGCGGAGCGATCTGGGGGTATATCGACGAAACTTTTATGCTGCCCGAACCTCAGGCAGGCACTGCTTTCTGGAAAGAATTCGCCCGCACGGCCAAACCCGAAAACTACCAGGGGAATTGTGTAGGCTACGGGGAATGGGGCATCGTGGATGTTTGGAGAAGACAGAAGCCGGAATTTTGGGCTACGAAGAAAGCCTATTCCCCGGTAAAGCTTTTAACCACACAAATCGATTTGTTCACTACCGGACATCCCTTGTCCCTTCCGGTATATAACCGTTTCGACCATACGAATCTCGACGAAATCAAAATAGTTTATAATTATAAAGGAAAAGAAAAACAAATCCTTTCTCCATCCGTCGCCCCCCACCAAAAAGGAGAGATTATACTTCCCGCCCATAACTGGCAAGCGGGAGAAAACATTTTGATCCAGTTTTTCAGCCATACAGACGCATTAATCGATGCCGAACAAATCACTTTAGGTAAAACCGCACGTTCTTCCTCCGTTTCCGAAAATAAATCGCCCCTGCGGATAGAAGAGACCTCTGATAAAATCATAGTAAAAGGCGACGGGTTCGAAATCCCGTTCTGTAAATCCAGTGGATTGATTCAAAATGCTACTTCCAAAGGGAAGGTAATTATCGAAGAAGGGCCGTTCGTCCATCTCGATATAAACCTAAACCACCTGACAGGGGCAGAAGTACGAAAAAGTGCATCGAAATACCAGACTTTCGAAACCGACTGGCAGAAAAAAGAACTTAGCTACACCAACGAAGGCGGACAAGTGATTTTTACCATTTCTGGCATTTATAAAACAACGACTGCCGAAATTAAAATCGCAATCTCTCCCGACGGTAGGATGAAACTAAGTTACCACACCTCCGGCGAACCCAACGGTTATCTTCGTGAAACGGGACTTTCTTTCCGGCTTACTGAAAATTTCAACCGTATTCAATGGGAACGTAAAGGCTATTGGAGCTATTATCCCTCCGGCGCTTTTGCTGGAAATAGCGGAACAGAGCCTCTCTATCATAAAAAGCAGGCAGCCTACGGGGAAGCTCCCACCCAGCCCTGGAAATCGGATACCCACAATTATTATTATTGGGCGGACTCCGGGGCGGACTGCCTCCATCCTCTCACCCAGGCAGCAAAAGGGATGAAAGAAAACATTTATTACTATTCTCTGCTTTCCGGCAAACGGAAAGCCCTGCTCACGGTAACTTCATCCGATGCTTCGCTGGCATGCAGGCTTCATAAGCAAGCCAACGGACAATTAATACTATATGTGAACGATCGCTGGGATTATCCGGAAATTGCATGGGGAAATTATTGTAAAACTTTACCAGCCACTCCCTGCCGGGGAGAAATGGAAATTATATTTTAAATATTCCAAAAACTTAAATAGGTGAAATCATAAAAATACCCGGAAAAGAAAATTCCTTTCCGGGTATTTTTATTTTTTCTCCTTTCCTCCTCACGGCCTTCCACCCCTTCATTTCCGGCCTTCTCTCCGGTCTGATTTCATTTGGCTAATTCCCGGTAGAAATCTATAATCTGGGGCATAAAATCCCTTATCGTTTTATATTCCGCCCGGCTATCGGCATACACCGTCAATAAATCGGAAAAACTTTCCAGCCAATAAAATCCCTGTCTTTTCTGGCTTTTAAGAAGCTTGGCGGTATTTTCCTCAAACAACTGATTATAATACACTTCCACTCCTCTGGCAAACCCTTCGTACAATACCATTTCCGTTACATCGTAAGGCTCCGTTTCGGGCTCGCTCCACATCCGCTTATAAATCGTTTTTACATACGGCTTCAATGCGCTCCTGTATTCATCCATCAGCGGATTCCCGTAAACATGCGCAATTCCGCGTATCACCACCGAACGTGCCAGCCTCCAATCGGAAGAAGCCCGCATTTTCTGATCTAAAAAGCCACGAATAGAAAAATAGGTGGTTTTCCGTCCTTCTTTATCTATTGCGCAGGCATAAAAATAATATTCCCCGATTAAAAGGGTCGGAACCACACAATAATCGGACGCATGCCAGCCGAAAAAATCGTCGAACCATTCAGTATGTATTGTATCGACAACCTGCCTGTCTGTTTTCTCACCGAAAGAACGGTACAACTCACGTTCCGACTCGAAAAAACGTTCGGCTTCGGTATGCTTATAAAAATCGCTTAATTCCCGGATGAATGTCTCTGTCAATTCATTGTGGGAACGGGAATCTAAACCCTCGGTAGTCAAAGAAGGATCGAAAAAAACAGAGTCGCCCTCGATTTTGAGATGAATCGCCAAATCCAAAACGGCATCGCGCCGGAATTTATACTTCCTTTTCATCTTCCTGGCGGTAGCCACCACGGGATGCTCACGATACACCGCAAAAAAATCATCCACTTTACGGTTATACGCAGGAATCATTCCTTTACAAAATTCCTCCACCCCGGCCAGTCGCATAACGACGCTCAACAGCTCCACCCGTTCGTCCACCCGGGATTTCCGGAAACTTTCCGCCTGCAAATAGCAAGGAAAAAATCCGGCAATAAGAACAAGGACAATTAATTTCTTTATCATGTCAAAATCGAATTATAAACAAATTTATCCCCCGCCATCCGTTTCATCTGCCGATTATTCTTAAAAAGTACCGAACAAATATAATAATTCTACCCTGCAAAAATTTATAAACGCCCCCCATCTTCCCTATAAGAAACAAGCTCCGGCAATGCTAAAAGCAGGATTTATAACTTCATATATAATAAAGGGAAAGGATTGCCTTGCTCGTCCGATTCTTCCCTTTTCCATACCCGGAACCCCATATATTCATAAAATCCTTTTGCCTCGGGATTCTGTTCATTCACACAAACTTCCGTGATCCGGTGATTTTCAAAAAGGTAACACACCATTGCTTTCCCGATCCCCTTGCCTCTATATGCCGGAGCGATAAACAACATCTCCAGTTTACAGCCGTCCACTCCTGCAAACCCCACGAGTTTTTCCTCTTCCTCTGCAACCGTAAGCACCGGCACCTGCCGGATCGCTGCCGGAACATACCGGGCGATCTTGTCTATATCCGCTCCGGTCAAAAAAGTATGCGTTGCGGAAACGGATTCTTTCCAAATTTCCAGCAATTTCCCGACTAATTCATCATTGCGCTCCCTGCACTCTAAAATATTCATCTTTCATTCGGTTTTTAGGTTTACAATTCACCCGGTATTCTTTACCGGATAAAATCAAAGCCGTATCCTTTGCAAAATTCAGGACAGTTTCTTTTATCGTTCTTTTCACCGTGCAAACCGAGCATCGTCGATACGCCGCACGATGATCCCGGCATACCTTTTTACATCTTCCCCCCAGCAGCCCGATATATTTTTCAGATCAGGCAATAATATTTTTATGCCTTGAAACCTGCACTCTCTCCCTCCCTTATCCAGCCGATAGATAACAAATATAGCCCTTTTATCATTCCGGTATTTCACATCCCCTCATAAAAATTACAACAAAATCCTCCCGTTCCCGTTCTTTTGGTTATACCCCCTGAAAATTTGTTATTTCCTTTTCCCGACCGGAAACTTCATCTTTGCCATCCGAAACAAAAACACATCAGTCATGAAAAAATTCACCATCACTAAAAATCACAAAGAAGTGATCTTCATCACAGCCATGTTTGCCGTGCCTTTCCTCGAACCGGCCTTTGCCCTGCTGTTAGGATTATTGGTATCGCTCACCATCGGGCATCCGTTCCTGAACATCAACAGCCGGATCACTCACATCCTGCTACAAATTTCAGTGGTCGGACTGGGTTTCGGTATGAATGTGGATCAAGCGATGGAAGCCGGAAAAAACGGGGTGGTGTTCACCATATTTTCGATTTTATTCACCCTCGGGTTAGGGATATTCCTCGGCCGTAAACTGAAAGTGGCCAAAGACACCGGATTTTTAGTTTCCGGAGGAACGGCCATTTGCGGAGGAAGTGCTATTGCAGCCCTCGCCCCGGTAATCAACGCCAAAGAAAAAGACATTACCGTCGCCATGGGAACGATATTTCTTTTAAATGCGGCAGCCCTTCTGATTTTTCCTTATTTCGGCCGGCTGCTCGAAATGAGCAACGAACAATTCGGCTACTGGTGTGCCATTGCCATCCACGACACCAGTTCGGTGGTCGGGGCGGCCAAAACCTTCGGCAATGAAGCCCTGAGTATCGCCACCACCACCAAACTCATCCGTGCCCTGTGGATTATTCCCATTTCGTTAATAGCCGCCTTCACCTATAAAAAAGAAGGAGGAAAAAGATCCAAAATCACTATCCCCTGGTTTATTTTTCTGTATGTAGTGGCTATGATCATCGCCACCTATGTACCCCAATTCAATCACTTCTACACCAGCGCGGTCAGTTACGCCAAAATAGGCATGCTATTCACCCTTTTTCTGATCGGGGCAGGCCTGTCGAAAGCCACCATTAAACAAGTGGGATTTAAGCCCATACTCTTAGGCATTATCCTCTGGGCGTGCATCAGCGTGCTATCCGCCAGCGTCATCCTGCTGCTCTGAATAAAATCGTAAACCAAAACAGCCTGTATTTTTTCATTTCTTATTTTCGATTGATTTTCCTATCTTCGCAGGCATAAAAACGGGTACGCATCAACGCGTACCCAAAAAACCTTCGAAACACTGGCTTATGAATAGTTTGATCTTATTAGCGGCAACCAAAGCGCCGGAAGCGGCAGAACTCAGTTTGTGGGACATGATCGTAAAAGGCGGCTGGCTGATGATCCCGATTTTCCTGCTCTCGATCATTGCCGTTTATATCTTTTGTGAAAGATACCTGCTTATCCGTAAATATTCCAACGCCCAGAATTCCTTTATGGACGAAGTGCGGGCAAACCTCTTAAAAGGAAACGACAAGGCAGCCATCGCCGCCTGCCAGGAAGAGGATTCTCCCCGCTCGCGTATTCTGGTCAAAGGAATCATTCATCAGAACCTCCCGGTAAGCGAACTGCGCTCTATCGTCGAAAGCAACGCCAACCTGGAAGTCTCTGCGATGGAAAAAGGGCTGTCCACACTGGCAACCTGCTCGGGAATGGCCCCCATGATCGGATTCCTCGGAACGGTAGTCGGTATGGTACAGGCATTCTACGACATGGCGCAGGCAGGCAATAACATCAACATTACTTTACTGTCGAGAGGTATATACACCGCCATGATTACCACCGTTGCCGGCTTAATCGTCGGGATTATGGCTTATTTCGCCTATAACGCCCTCACTGCCCGTATCGATAAGGTGGTGAACAAAATGGAAGAGACCAGCGCAGACTTCATGGAAACGATATATGAAGTGAAAAATAAAAAGTGAAAAACGGAATATCATGGCTATAAAGAGAAGCAGAAAAGCGAACCCCAATTTCAATATGTCGTCCATGACCGACATCGTATTCCTGTTGCTGATTTTTTTCATGATTACTTCCACCCTCGTCAATCCGAATGCTTTAAAACTTTTATTACCCAAGAGCACCAACCAAACCACAGCACAACCGCAAGTTACCGTATCTATCGATAAAAACCTGACTTATTACCTCAACACAAAAGTCACCCCTTTTTCCCTGCTCGAAGGTAAAATTGTCGAAATCCTGAAAAATGCAGACGATCCCTGCATTAATATCGAAGCAGAGAAATCCGTTCCCGTCGAGCACGTGGTAAAAATCATGAATATAGCCAAAACTTACGGTTATAAACCGCTTCTCGCTACCGATCCGGAATAACCCGGCCGGAATCCACGTTGTTCCTGTAACCTCATGGCCCCAAAAAGGAATTTAAAAAGTCGGTTCAAAACATGACGGTTTCCCCTGCCTTCCTTCTTCCCGGATAATAGGCCGGATTTATCTTCTCCGTATAGCCATAAACCCAGGCATACCCACCTCCCAAACGATAGTAATTGCTACTCCCACAAATAATTATTATCTTTATCCTATTAAATACATCCCCTATGGCTAATATAAAAACAAACCGTGAAGAGTTATTGCAAAATGCTTTCCGGCTGTTTGTCCGGATGAATTATGAAAAAGCCAGCTATACGGAATTGACTAAAGCAACCGGATTATCCAAAGCCGGGATATGCCACTATTACCCTTCCAAGCAAGAGCTGTTTACTGCGGTAGTGGACAAATATTTACTTAACGTACACGATCCCCGCAATAAATTCGTTCAAAGCAAAGGCTCTCTTATCGAATTTATCGATAATTATGTGGAAGGGGTGCAAAAAGCACTACTCCGATACTTCGAGCTAATCGGTAAAACCAATATTCCCGGCCAGCTATCCGCCAATGCCGATTATTATCATTTTCTATCACAGGTAGCCCGCTATTATCCCGATGCCCAAAAGAAAATGAAGGAATTTACAGACCAGGACTACGCGTATTGGCGCGCCGCCGTGCAGCGTGCCGTAAAAAGCGGAGAACTGAAAGCCGGTACCGACGTGGAAGAAGCCATCGTCGTATTCCGGCAGGTCTATTTCGGCCTATCCTTTGAAATGTCCTTCTTCTGCGGGCTCGACACCGAAGTGCTCCGCCGGCATCTGCACTATATTTATTCCTTATTGAAAGCTTGAATCTCCTATCCTACAAAGGAAAAACACTTTATTTTCCTTCTATTTCATAAAAAATAAGAAAAAACGAAAAAACATACCGGACAACCGGTCGGTTTCAGATATTCTTTTCTATATTTGAAAAAGAGATTTTCTCGAAAGCGTGGAAAAGAAAACCAACCGGATATGCGCTGAAAACAGAGAAAATACAGGCTTCTTATACAGAAGCCGGCAAGCCTGACTTTTTTTAATTATAAAACGAATATTGAACTCTGTATAACAATCGTTTCCCGGAATTTCAGGAGCTTGCTATACATATAACACAATTAACAATGGGAACAGACGAAATTAAAATGCCCGAAGGGTATGCAGAAATGTTGAAAGCCGCGCAGGAACAAGCCATAAAGGCAGCTCAGGCACAAGCCCAGGCGATGCTCGGTAATATGCCGGGAGTCCAGTTTGCAGATATGGAAGAAATCCAGAAACAAATGCAGGCCGGCATGCCCGATATGGCACAGATACAAGCCATGCAGGCACAAATGCAAGGCACTATTCAGGAAATGATGAGCAATCCCGAATCTTTTTGCAGTTGGGAGATCGAAAAGGCCAACGACGGAAAATTGGACGACAAACAGCTTTATCTATTGGCTTTCGGCGCTCCCTTGTTCGTTTACAACTCTGAAAACGTCGATTCTTACGACAGTCAATACGATGTCGAAACGACAAAACAGCAAATGGAGGAATGGTGGGGCATACAGGATCACGATTCGGCAATCGACACGATCCAATGGCTATTCGATGAAGGCCACCATGCCAAAGCAGATGCCGTGCTCCGGCTGATCCTCGACAATGCCGACAGTATCCCTGCGGACCTGGCGGATAAATACGACGACGTACGCACCATTCTGAATTATATGCTCGAAAATCAATACTGCACGACGGAAGATATTCCGGGATCTGCCATGGCCTGGGATCTGGTCAGAGTGGTCAATGTGGCACGCTGGACTCATCACTGCGGGTATATCGATACCGCAGAAATGTGGCAGATTATGAATCTCGCGGCAGAAGCGTCGGTACAAAACTTCGCCTCGTGGGAAGAATACGGCAAAAGTTTCGCATTCGGGCGCGGTGTATGGCAGGGCGATGAAGACGACTGCGAAGCAGCGATGGAAATTGTAGATACCTTGCTGAAAAACGAGGAGTCTCCCTGGAAAAAATTCGCCTGGAACGAAAAAGCATAATACCGGATCGGGATATCCCCCTTTATTCACCACAGCATCACATCTCCACAGACGGAGCATAAGAATATATTCGCGTAAATAGGAACGAAAAAAACAATATATGTCGGCTTTTATCAAATCCAAAGGTGAAATTCTCACTTTGAGCGAAACAGAAAAGAACGATCTTTTCTATTCCGGATGTATCTATCTACTGGGAGGATCGGTAGGAGCTGCCTATAACTGTTTCAGGCAGATCACGCCGGGTTCTGTCGGTTCCCTTTTCAACATGGCACTCTGTTGTTACCGGGCCGAGCTATATGCAGAAGCATTTCGCTTACTGACAGAGGCGGAGCAGCTATCGGCCGATGGAAATATGGAGGAAAAGAAAACCGGAAACGACGCTTTGACAGAGAAATTATATGCTGCGGAATATACGCTGGATAACCACCGTATGCCCATGCCGCCCGTGCCGGTAAGCAACCGCTATGCCCGGAATCAGCTACTCCGTCTCAAAGCAGATACCGCCTATCGGCTAAAAATGTATGAAGAAGTACGAAAAATCGCTTCTCTGCTAAACGGGCATTATCCACAAATCAATAAAATTTTATCAGACATTAATTCAACCCCTTCTTTATGACAGCACAGGAAGTCAGTCAAATGTATAAGCAACGGGAAGATAGGGAAACCATCCATGCAGCCCTGCGCGAAATACCAGTAAATGAAGAATGTGACAAAGATTGGAATAATTCCTGCACGGCATTACACCTGGCATGTAGCTATGTGGACCCCGAAGGAATACAAATATTATTAGAGCGCGGTGCGAATCCTAATGCCCTCGATTGCTACGGACGTACCCCTCTTTATTATCTGACCCAACAGGACGGCAACCGGGAAGCCCCGGAAGGCCATGCCTACCGGTGTGCAACACTGCTGTTTGCAGCCAAAGCCAGCCCCACCCGCAAAGACGAAAACGGAGTGATGGCCCTGTCAGAAGCAGCCCGGCTCTGCCGTTACGAGTGGATAGAGGCGGCCGTTGCTGCCGGAGCCCGTATCGGGATGGCAGACCGGAACGGCATGACGGCTTTGCATATTGTCGCCAAAGAAGCCGAATCGCCTGCTGATTTGTTAAACCGGGCAATCACCGAACTGGCATCAGAGGAGGCAGCCAATTTTCCAGCCTGGAAAATAGAAAACTACCAACAAAGCGAAAAAGAAAACCGGCAAATACTCGGTCAATTCTATCGCATGGCTAAAGCACTCGTAGCAGGTGGCATAGACATCGATGCCAAAAACTCCGCAGGGGAAACGGCACGCGATCTGGCTATCCGCTCCGGAGCTAAAATAATTTCGGCTTTATTGAGCGGCTACGATCCTGAAACCGATACGGAAGCAGCCATAAGCGGAGGGATGAATTTGTTCGAGGCCATCGAAATGCACGATGCTCCGGCGGTAAAGGTCATTCTGCAATCCGCTCCCGATTTATATGAAGGATACGACAAAGAAGGAGCATCCGAAGATTTAACCGGGCTCACTCCGCTGGGATTTGCCTGCCGCATGCTCGATTTCCCGATCGTGCGTTTACTGCTGGATGCCGGAGCCGATCCGAACTATAAAAACGCAAAAGGCGAACAGGCCATTGCCGCCTGGTTCAGATATGGACAAGACCGCTATTACCGTATTGAACACGTAAAAGAAAAGACGGTTTCACACATCCTTCAAGCCTTGCTCGACCATGGCTGGAATCTAAACAGCTATATCAACGACCATTCGGATACCGCTCTGTTGGCTGCGGCACGAAAGGCCGGAACAGGACAAGGAATAAACGGCGTAAGGCTAAACCGTAACATTGCCGACGATTTGCTGAATGCCGGAGCGGATGTCAATATCCCAAACCTCGATGGAGAAACACCGTTAATGCTCGTCTGTCTGGAAGAAGATTCAGACCTTTCGAATCTGGTGGAAATCATGCTGGAAAACGGTGCAGAAACCGGAGCTGTCGATAAAAACGGCAATACCCCCCTGCACTATACGGCGAAAAACTACCGCGAAACGATGGGGACGGAATTAGCCGGGCTATTATTCGAATTCGGCGATCCCCGCCCCGACACCGTGAACAATGAAGGGAAAACAGCTCTCGAAATTGCAACGGAAGCCAACAACGAACCTTTAGTAAAACTTATTATCGAACACTCATAGATATGGACAACAATCTAATCTTCCTGAACGCCTGTAAAAACGCTCAAAAAGGCATCGTACAGGTTTTCATCAAAAAAGGAGATATCGATTTCAACAAACGGGATACATTGGGAAATACCGCCCTTTCTTACGCCTGCGTCAAGGGAAGCCGCGACATCGCCAAAATGTTGCTGGACAACGGGGCGGACGCTTCGCTGGCAAACAATCAGGAACAATCCCCCTTACATCTGGTATCCCAAAACGGGAACAAAGAAATTATGGATATGTTGCTGAACGCAGGTGCCGATATCGATGCAACGGACAAAAAAGGAATGACTCCGCTTCTGTATGCGCTCGATGCGCTCCGCACCGAAGCCGCCCTTTTTCTAATATCCAAAGGAGCGAATACAGACCTCGCCGATAACGACGGCCATAAAGCCATCGACTATGCCACAGCCCACGGCTTACGGGAAATTGTTTCCACGCTGGGCCACACGGCGGATTCCGATTCCCAGGGAAACATGCCTTTACATCAGGCTGTGTTCAACAATCAAAGCGAGGTAGTACGGACACTCCTGGCCGGCAGTAAGCAGTATGTAAACGCCGTGAACGATAGCGGAGAAACGCCGCTTCTGATAGCTTGCTCCAATGGCAATCTGCTTATCACGGGGCTCCTTATCGATGCCGGAGCAGATGTAAACAAAGCCTTGCTCGACGGGAACACCCCCCTGCATTTCTCCGCCTATCAGGGGAATAGCTTTATAGGCAAAGCCTTATTGCAGGCCAATGCAAAAATCGACGCCCAAAACGAAGATGGGAAAACCCCATTGATCGTTGCCGCCGGACAAGGGAACAACGACTTCGTTTCTTTGCTGATAGAACAAAATGCAAATGTAAACCTGGCGGACAACCAGCAATTCACAGCCTTACATTATGCATCGGCCAACGGTTTCACGGAAATCGTCGAAACCTTATTAATGGCAGGAGCCGAAGGCTGATTCTTTCAGTCCTTTAAAATAATCGCCGGGCAATTCTATAAAATTTCCGGGATAATTCCGACAGGGTTATCCCGGAATTTTCATTCACGAAAACAACGGATCGCCCCGTTCCGAAACCACATTCTTTCTCTCCCGCTCTTCCCCTTCCTCCCTCTAAAAGAAAAAATACGTTTTATATTTCCACTTTTTCTGTTCTTCAATTCACATTTTATTTGTTCTTTACTGATATTCAATCGATTATTTAAACCTTTTTCTGCTTTTCGTAACCATTTTAAATAACGAACGTATACCCGGTACAATAACCAAAACGATGGCTACCACACCTCATTTGGTATAGTATAAACATATTTGTTAAACTAAAAACAAACTAAGTATGAAACGTTTACTAATTATTTTGCTCACCGGTTTGTTTGCACAGCTGGTTGTTTCATGTTACCCCGAAGGCGCAGATAACGTGGAAGACTATGATGTGGCAATGACGACCTACGACAAAAGTGCCGACTTCAGCACTTTCTCTACCTTTTCTATGCCCGATTCTATCGTTTATTTTTCTAACGACAAAAACACAACGATAGATCATCAGTTCGACGATGCTATCCTTCAGGTAGTACGCAACAATTTCGTGAATTTAGGCTATCAGGAAATGGCAAATCCAACCGAAACCGACAAACCGAATTTCGTTGTTATGGTTTCCGGGTTCTCTAATGTGAACTATGGATATTTTATAAACAACTGGTACAATAACTGGAACTGGTACTGGACCGGCTGGTGGCCGGGCTGGGGATACGATCCTTATTATCCGTGGGCTCCTATCAGCGTATATTCTTATCGCACAGGCTCTATCGTTGTTGAAATGGTAAGCACTACACCTCGTGCCGACGATAAAATTCCCGTTCTCTGGACCGGTATCGCCGACGGATTGTTGCAAGGCTCTACGGCATCTATCCAGAGCCGGGTAACCAAAGAGCTGAACCAATGTTTCAACCAGTCACCCTATTTAAAAAAATAAGTGAACATTATCGACCCCATTAAAATTAAAATATTATGAAAAAATTATTAATCATCGCAATATGTCTATTCGGACTGAGCCCCTTTCTGAAAGCTCAGATGCTTAATCTCAACTATCAGATGAGCGTGCCGTTAGGCGACTTAAAAGATTTTACGAACAAGGCCAGTTTCCGCGGTTTCGACGTGGAATACCATCAGTTCCTCGGAACGGACGAACGCTTCTCTATCGGTGGAGCTATCGGCTGGAACGTCTATTACAAAGATAAAAACGACGCAAGTGGAAGTTTCAAATTCACCGGAAGCGAGGACACTTACACCATCACGGGTAACCAATACCGCTATGTAAATACCGTTCCGATGCTGGCTATCGGGCGCTACTATTTCACAGACGGCGGATCTGCCGTACGTCCTTACATCGGTTTAGGAGTAGGAACGAGCTGGACTGAAAAACGCCTCGAAGTGGGACAATTCGCTTCTACCGTTTCCCGCTGGCAATTTGCCATGTCGCCGGAAGTAGGTATGTATGTTCCGGTAAGCAGTCAGTTTGCCTTTAACTTCGGAGCAAAATACAACTATGCCACCAAAGCCTCTCACGGCAGAGTACCGGAAATGCAATCCCTTACCTTCAACATCGGTATCGTTTTGACAGGGATGCAATAACTCAAAATAACTCAACAAAAAATCCGGCGGGTCGTCCTGCCGGATTTTTTATTGGGTTATTATTTACGCCGATTTACTTTTACAATATCCCGGCGAGCCCAAAATCACATTATATGTTTTAATGTTCTAAATATATTGTTTTATATAAATATT
>UQTM01000047.1 GCA_900544025.1 uncultured Odoribacter sp. | reverse complement strand
TTTAGATAAAATATCGAATGACAGAGTGGAATAATATTCTATTTATAAGTATAATGACTAAAATATAAATTATGGTTTTAAAGAATAGGTGAAAAGAAATGGTTTGTTTAATTTTGACCGTGTTTAGAAGATAAAATCAGCCACGTTCGTGTGGCTTTGATGGCAGAATAATGATCCGTTGCTTTATGGAGAAAAAACGTGAAATCATCGATAAATTGATTGGGAAAATCTATCCGGTAAGTGAAGAAGGCAGACAAAAACTGTCTGATGTTTTAGTGTCCTTCTATTTGGAAAAAGGAGATTACTTTCTTCGCGAGGGACAGGTGTGCAAATACATTTGTTTTGTGGAGCGGGGGATGGTAAGACAGTTTTATAATAAAGGAAACCGGGATTTGACAGAACATTTTACTTATGAAAACGGGTTGTTTATTTGCCTGGAAAGTTTTTTTAAGCAGATTCCGAGCTATTTGCAGGTGGAGGTGCTGGAATCGTCCCTGATTTACGCTTTGCCTCACGATGCTTTTATGCAGCTTGTACGGGAAAGACCGGAAATACATTACCTCTATTCCGGTATTCTTGAAAATTGCCTGATTATTTCACAGCAAAAAGCGGATGCTTCCCGTTTTGAGACAGCACATGAAAGGTATAATCGTTTGCTATCAGAACATCCGGAGGTGGTGAAGCGTGCTCCTCTGATTTATATAGCCTCTTATTTGGGTATGACACCCGAAACGTTAAGCAGGGTCAGAGCGGGAACTTGATTATCAAGCCGCTTTCTGCGCAGGATTGGAAGAGGGTAAAGGTTGTACCTTCGTGAAGGTCTTTCCAATCCATTTGCGGCTATTCCAACGGCGAACGAATATTACAGCCCGGATATTCTCGTCGAGTAAAAAGGCAAACCACATACCGGCTAATCCCCAGCCTAATTGAATGCCGAAAACGTAGCTGAGGTAAGTGGCCACTCCCCACATAACGATTATACCTGTGATAAAAGGGTAGGTCACATCTCCTACTGCGTTGAGTACATTTACCGAAAGGATATTGACAGCCCTGCCCACTTCGAGAAGGATATCTATGCAAAGGATGATTATACCTAAATGGATAATCTCAGGATTGTTAGTCAGGAAACTGAAAATAAATTTACCGAGCCCGGCTGTAATGATCGCCATAATCAAAGAAATCAATACGGATATTTTCATACAATAGCGTTGCAGGATGTAGGCGGCACGGGTTTTTTCCGCTCCGGCTAAATGACCGATGCAAATAGCTCCTCCTTGTCCGATGGCTATTGCGAATACGTAGGTAAACATCACGATATTCATGGCATAGGTGCGGGCGGTAAGGGCTGCGGTGCCTATCATGATCGTGAAATAGGTTACAACCACTTGTGAAAGATTATAAGACACTTGTTCTCCTGCAGCTGGCAGGCCGACATACAGCAGGTTTTTCAGTTTATCCATCGGGAAAGGCCGGAACAGCGATAGCGGAATGTGTGGAGTGACTTTACGAAACAGTAAACAGATTAAGAGGAGCATGGCAATTAACCGGCAAGCCGAGGTAGATATCGCTGCTCCTTCCACGCCTAAAGGCGGCATACCGAATTTTCCGAAAATCAGAGTGTAGTTACCGATGATATTCAAAATATTCATCAATAAAGTAACCCGCATGGGATAGTAGGCCAGATTGTGGCTTCGTAAAATGGCCGATAATGTAAGTGCTATCGCCTGTAGAAATGCAAAACCTCCTACGATTCGCATGTAGGACAACCCTTCACCGATCAACTCCGGAGCAAGATCCATCATTTGAAGCAATTGCTTGCCGAAGAAGAATAGAAAAGCGCTGGTAATGATTCCAATGACCGTATTAAATAACAGAGATACGCCGATGGTCTGGAGAACATTGGTCTGCTGCTTTGCTCCGAGATATTGCGAGCAAAGGACAGATGTCCCCAGGGTGGTAACGCCGAAGACAATAAAAACCATGTTCAGTAATTGATTGACGACGCCGACTGCTGCTACCGTTTCATCGGAATGACGACTTAGCATGATGATGTCGGTTGTTCCTAAAAGAATGACAAGCAGAGTTTCGATAAAGATCGGTGCAGCCAGGTTAAATAACTGTTTACGAAGACCTTGTTGGCGTTTAATGAACATCTTTCAATTTTTCTGCAAAAGTAAATTGAATCTTGAATCGCCGGCTTGATTTATATCAAAAAATAATGAGTCGTTTTTTCCTGTTGAGGATGGGGGATTTTTCTCGTTTTTTGATAAATTTTTCCCTCGAAAAACGCTGATTTTGAATAGAAAATTTGTATATTTGTAACATGAAAAGGACAACCAAAAATACGATGCAAATCATTCCTGTTCGCCCTGTCGAACGTAAAAATATTCTCGAATCTACTGTCGCTTCCTTTCGTATCGAAGGTATTTTTTTACCGGATTCAAAAATCCGGTCGATTTATGACCGGGTAAACGAAAAGCTCAGAAAAGATTACCGATAATTCTTTCCATAGGGAGATAGTTTTTCTCGCTTACCCGTTGCACGGCTATTATATATTCCCTGAAATTAATTTTATCGAATCGTAATCCTTCATATCCTTGCTTTCTGACCATTAAATTGGCCAGAATACGTGCTGTACGCCCGTTACCTTCCCGGAAAGGATGGATGAAAAGTAATTCTCCGTGTACCCTGGCAACATCTTTAATCAGAGCGTATTTATCGGCATATTCGTCGGGTAGCTTAGTCAATACCTCGTTTTCGAATAATTGCATGCTTTCCGGGATAAAACGGGCGGTGGGGAATAGAAAGCCGCCTTTCGACATATTGACAGTACGGTATTTACCTGCAAATGTATATAAATGACCTAAGGCCAGTTTGTGGATGTCCTGAATGTATTTACAATTGAAGTGGGTGTGAGTATTCAGACGTTCGGTGAACACAATCTCTGCTGTCAGAAATCCTTCAAATTCTGCTTCTGCTATTTCCTCTCTGTTCGTGAGCCCCAATAAATTAGGGAGCAATTCATTTTCGGCCTCGTTTGTGGTGTATTTGTCCATATTCCATAGCCTTTAGAAGGGTTTTGTAAATATAGGAAAAATAATAATCATTCCTTTGATTCCACTTTTCATTTTTCCTATTCTGCTTTTCAGAAGGTTATTTATTATCTTTGTACGTTTACTAACAATAGAAATAAAATGTTTCAGATCGAGATAGACCGGGCTGTTCCCCGTTTTAAAGAGTTTCAGTTTACGGAACCTGTTTCCTGGAAGATAAACGAGGGGGAAAATTGGGCGGTGATAGGGCCTAATGGAGCCGGAAAAACCTTATTGACAGATATTCTGCAAGGAAAAATCGTTTTAAAAGAAGGGCGGGTACATGTTGCTTTCGGGGAAGAGACGGGCACTTACCGACTGATTAAGTCTATGGCTTTTCGGGATATATATTCATTGGCAGATTGCCGGAATATGTATTATCAGCAACGCTGGAATTCTTCGGATGCCGAGGAAGCTCCGTTGGCAGGCTCTTTGTTGCAAGAGTTTTCATCTGAAAAGATTGCCGGTTATACTAAGCTATTTCATATAGACGAACTGCTTCAAAAAAGGATTATTTCTTTGTCCAGCGGTGAATTACGGAAATTTTTAATTACCCGTACTTTACTGGCAGAACCGAAGGTGCTGATATTGGATAATCCTTTTATCGGATTGGATACTGCGTCCCGTGATTCTCTCGTCCAGATGTTACAGCAAATGGCTGTTTTAAGTGGCTTACAGACGATTTTAGTGTTGTCGAACCCCTTGGATATTCCGGAATGGACAGGGAATGTGCTGCCTGTATGGGAGAGGACATGCCTACCTGTGCGAAACCGGGAAGAATTTTTGAAAGATGTCCGGCTGATAAACCGGTTATTCCCGGAACAAGAAGGGCAGGCTCCGGTTTTACCAGCTGATGATGAAAAGCATGCCGAATATTCGGAAACCGTGAAGATGGAAGCTGTCACGGTCAAATATGGAAGCCGTGTAATATTGAAAGATATCGATTGGGTTGTAAAAAATGGGGAAAAATGGGCATTGTTGGGGGAAAACGGCAGCGGTAAGTCCACCTTGTTGAGTTTGGTATGCGGAGATAACCCACAGTCGTATGCCAATAAGCTAACCCTTTTCGATCGTCGCCGGGGAACAGGGGAGAGTATATGGGATATTAAAAAACGGATCGGTTATCTTTCTCCGGATATGCATACTTACTACTTGCAGGACATTCCTTGTATCGATGTGGTGGCCTCCGGTTTTTTTGATTCTATCGGGTTGTTTCGTAAATGCTCGGAAGAGCAGCGGGAAACTGCCCGGCAATGGTTGGAAGTGTTTCGGATAAGTTACCTTGCCGGACGTTCTTTTGTGAAAATATCTTACGGAGAGCAGCGTTTAATTTTATTGGCCCGTGCCTTCTTAAAAAATCCGGAATTATTGATTCTGGATGAACCTTTGCATGGATTGGATGTCGGAAAGAAAAAATTAGCCAGACAGGTGATCGAAGCTTTCTGTGCCCGCCCCAATAAGACCTTAATCTACGTAACTCACTACGTTGAAGAAATTCCGCCCTGTGTTACTCTCTTCAAAACCTTATCGAAGAATTAAAAAGAATGGTTTATCCGACGGAAAACCTGCTCATCGGTTTAATTTTAGTAATTTATTGATTCTTAATGAGCTATAACCTTGGTCGATAAAACTCAATGGTTTGGCATTCGATCGAAATAGATCAGATAACAGTTAAAAGGAGTAAGGTTTACTTATAGAAATTTCCCAAAAGTTTTGTATCTGACTTTTGAAAGAACAGTCCATAGCCTGCCCTAAATAAATACTCTAATCTAAAATATACTTTTACAAAAAGAAAGCGAGCAAAGTTTGTGCTTTGCCCGCTTTAAATGTTTTCACAACGGAATAATCCTTATTGTGATTTGCTTCAAAATCGTAAGTGCAAATATATATAATTTTTTCATTTACAAAAAAAATTGCAATTAAAATTTAGTGTTGTTTATCTAAAAACAAGATATTCATATATTTTATGTGATAATAATTGCATAATAAAATATTTACGTTTATTTTTAAAAGTGTGTTTTATAAATAAAATGAATATGAAGAATATATTAGGTTTAGATCTTGGTTCCAATAGTATCGGATGGAGTGTGGTTTCAAAGGATGAAAAGGATCAATTAAAAAGAATAGAAGGAATCGGAAGCCGGATCATTCCGATGAGCCAAGACATATTAGGAAATTTTGCAGTGGGTAATTCCGTCTCCCAAACGGCGGAAAGAACGGCTTTTCGTAGTGTGAGGCGTTTGCGGGAACGGCATTTGTTAAGAAGGGAACGATTGTTGCGGGTATTACATTTGATTGGATTTTTACCGGCTCATTACGATGCTTCAATCGGGTGGGATAAAACCGATTACCGGACTTTTGCAAAATTCAAAAATGTTGCGGAGCCCAAAATTGCCTGGAAAAGTGAGGAGCAAGGAAATCGGACATTCATTTTTGGAGATACATTCAAGGAAATGCTGTCCGATTTTATGCGGGAACATCCCGATTTAGTGGCCGGAGATAAAAAAGTTCCTTATGACTGGACAATTTATTATCTACGGAAAAAAGCTCTGGAGAAGCCTATTGCTAAGGAGGAGCTGGCGTGGATTATTCTGAATTTTAACCAAAAGCGTGGATATTATCAACTCAGAGGGGAAGATGAAGAACAGGAAACGAATAAATCTGTCGATTACTATGAATTGAAGGTGGTGGACGTACAAGCCGAGGAACCGCAAAAAGGGAAAAAAGACATTTGGTATAATGTCATTTTGGAAAACGGCTGGATTTACCGCCGATCCAGTAAAGTTTCTTTATCGGAATGGATTGGAAAAACGAAAGAATTTATAGTAACGACAGAATTAAATGCTGACGGAACGCCGAAAAAAGATAAAGAAGGGAATGATAAGCGGTCGTTTAGGGCTCCAATGGAAGGTGATTGGATGTTATTGAAGAAAAGAACGGAGACTAATATAGAAAAAAGCCGTAAAACAGTTGGTTGCTATATATACGATACTTTATTACAAAATCCGGACCAGAAGATCAAAGGAAAGCTGATACGTACGATAGAACGGAAATTCTACAAACGGGAGTTATTGGAGATTTTACAAAAACAGTCCGAGTTCCATCCGGAATTTCAGGATAAAGATGTATATAGAGCCTGTCTCGAAGAACTTTACCCGCAAAATGAGAATCGTCGGTTGAATTTAGCGAATGGTAATCTGGTACACCTTTTATTGGAAGATATTCTATTTTTTCAGCGTCCTTTAAAAAGTAAAAAATCTTTAATTAGCAATTGCCGGTTTGAGTATCGGATTTTTATGAAAGACGGTCAAAAACAGATTGTTCCTTTAAAGTGTATTGCTAAATCCAATCCATTGTTTCAGGAATTCCGGCTGTGGCAATTTATTCAGGATCTGAGAATATACCAACGGGAAAAAGAAGTAGGCGGTAAATTACAGACGGATGTAGATGTTACTTCCGAATTTTTGCCGACCGAAGATGCTTTTGTGGAGTTATTCGAGTGGTTAAATACCCGTAAGGAGATCAATCAAAAAGTATTATTGAAATATTTAGTCAAAAAGAAACCGGAGCTTTATCGTTGGAATTATGTGGAAGATAAAAACTATCCTTGCAATGAAACCCGTGCATTAATTTTAGAACGTCTGGAAAAATGTAGCTTATCTGTTGATTTTTTGACGAAAGAAAATGAAATGTCGCTTTGGCATATCCTATATTCTGTCAATGATCTCGGTGAACTTACGCAGGCATTGAAATCTTATGCGTTGAAACATGGGCTGAACGATGAATTTGTTCGAATATTCCGAAAATTTCCGCCTTTTAAAAATGAATACGGAGCTTATTCTGAAAAAGCGATAAAAAAATTATTACCCCTGATGCGTATGGGGAAATATTGGAATAAAGATAAGATCGATGGGCAAACATTGCAACGTATCGAGAAACTGCTTACGGGAGAGTACGATGAAAAAATCAGAGACCGGGTACGTGAAAAAGCGATTCATTTAACGGAAATATCTTCTTTTAAAGGATTGCCTGCCTGGCTGGCGAGCTACATCGTTTACGATCGCCATGCAGAAATCGGCGGAATCAGGCATTGGAAAACACCACAGGATATTGAGCATTACTTAGTTACGGAATTCAAACAATACTCTTTACGAAATCCGATTGTAGAACAAGTCATTACGGAAACTCTACGAACAGTGAAAGATATATGGCAACAATACGGTGATTTTGCCGAAATTCATATAGAGTTAGGCCGGGATATGAAAAACACTGCTGAAAGACGGGCACAATTAGCTAAGCAGAATGCTAAAAACGAAGATACGAATTTACGCTTGAAGGCCTTGTTGATGGAACTGCAGAATGATCCGGAAATAGAAAATGTGCGTCCCTATTCTCCCGGTCAGTTGGAAATATTGAAAATTTACGAAGAAGGAGTATTGGTAGCCGAAAATGAACTGCCGGACGATATTGAAAAAATATCGAAAATGAATCAACCTACCCAGTCGGAATTAATCCGTTATAAATTATGGCTGGAACAAAAATACCGTTCTCCTTATACGGGTGAGATTATACCTCTAAGTAAGCTTTTTACTCCGGCTTACGAAATAGAACATGTTATCCCACAGTCCCGCTATTTCGACAACTCTTTGAGTAATAAAGTGATTTGTGAATCGGAAATCAATAAGCTCAAAGATAATGCTTTGGGATATGAGTTTATCAGGGATCATGAGGGAGAGATTGTTCAATCGAATTTCGGAAAAAGATTAAGAGTTTTTACGCTTGGTGAATATGAACAATTCGTCAAAAAGAATTATTCCCGGAATGGCAATAAAATGAAAAAATTATTGATGGAAGATATTCCCGATTCGTTTATTCAGCGTCAATTGAACGATACCCGATATATCAGCAAGGAAGTCAGGACACTATTATCTAATATCGTGCGGGAAGAAGATGAGCAGGAAATATCTAAAAATGTAATTTCCTGTTCGGGAGGAATTACCGACCGTTTGAAAAAAGATTGGGGACTGAACGATGTATGGAATAAGATAATCACTCCTCGTTTTGTCAGATTAAACCGGATGACAGAGTCGTCAAAATTCGGAGAGTGGAAAAACGGGCATTTCCAAATACAGATGCCATTGGAGTTGCAAAAAGGATTCAATAAAAAAAGAATAGACCACCGGCATCATGCAATGGACGCTCTTGTGATAGCTTGTGCTACGCGAAACCATATCAATTATTTAAATAATGAGTCCGCTTTAAAAGATGCAAAAATTTCCCGTTACGATTTAAAACATTCATTATGTCAAAAATCAAAACCGGATGCTAACGGAAATTATAGTTGGTCGTTCAGGAAACCGTGGGAAACATTCACACAAGATACTGGTGAAGCATTGAAAAGCATTGTCGTCAGTTTCAAAAAAAATGTAAGGATAATCAATAAAACGACGAATTATTATCAGGCATACGAATACGGGAAAAAGGTGATGAAAAAGCAAGTGAAAGGCGATAGCTGGGCTATCCGGAAATCATTGCATAAAGCATCGGTTTTTGGAAAAGTGTCGCTTCGTCGGCAAAAAGAAGTACGGCTCGGTGTGGCATTGGAAAATTGGAATATGCTTGTAGATAAAGAATTGAAAGAGAAAATAAAGCAACTGATAACCCAATATGGTAGGGAAGATGTTAAACTATTCTTGAAATATTTTAAAGACCGCGAAAATAAATTCAATGGCAAGGATATCTCTAAGGTGTCTATATATTACTGGGATACGGAAAATGCAGCTATCCGTAAACCTTTGGATTCTTCGTTTACCGAAAAAGAAATAAAAACTATAACGGATACTGGAATACAGCAGATTCTACTGAATCACTTACAAGCAAAAGGCGGACAGTCTGATATTGCCTTTTCGCCCGAAGGCCTCGATGAGATGAATAAAAATCTAATACAGCTAAACGAAGGGAAAGGCCATAAACCGATTTATAAAGTCAGGATTTTCGAACCGATCGGTAATAAATTTCAGGTGGGAGAAACAGGGAATAAATCAAAAAAGTTTGTTGAAGCTGATAAGGGAACAAATTTGTATTTTGCAGTTTACCGGACAGAAGATGGTAAACGTACTTATTCGACAGTACCTTTGAATGAAGTGGCAGAAAGGCAAAAACAAAGATTATCCCCTGTTCCGGAAACGGATGTGAAAAATTCGGCTTCTCTTTTATTTTGGCTGTCACCCAATGATTTGGTTTATGTGCCGACCATAGAGGAACGAGAGAATCTTCAGGGATTTGATTGGAAAAATTTGACAGAAGAGCAAACAGGTAGAATATACAAGATGGTAAGTTGTACAGGTGACCAGGCTTTTTTTATTCAGATGTCTGTGGCAAATCCTATAATAAATAAATATGAGTTTTCGTCTTTGAATAAGATGGGAAAAACAATCGACGGGGAGATGGTAAAAGAACTTTGTTGGAAATTGAAAGTGGATCGTTTAGGGCATATCATTGAATGTATCCGGTAAAGCGCATTGAAAATGTTTAATCAGCTATGAAGTGTTATGATAAAAAAGACTCTTTATTTTGGTAATCCGACCTATCTCTCCCTTCGGAGTGAACAATTAGTTATAAAGCTTCCGGAAGTGGAGAAGGGGGATTTACCGGATTCTTTTAAGCAGGAGGCTACGCGGACGATTCCTATTGAAGACATCGGTGTGATCGTACTCGATCATAAACAAATAACTTTAACTCAGGGGGTCATTGAAAAGTTGTTAGAAAATAATTGTGCCTTGATTACCTGTGGAAATAACCGCATGCCGGTGGGATTAATGTTACCGCTTTGTGGGAATACGACTCAAAATGAGCGTTTTCGGAGTCAGTTAAATATTTCATTACCATTACAAAAACAGCTTTGGCAACAAACCGTTCAATATAAAATTCGTAATCAGGCATCGGTTTTAGGAGGCATGCGGGGAACGATCGTAAAAAATATGCAGGCATGGGTAAAAGAAGTAAAAAGCGGAGATCCGGATAATCTGGAGGCTCGGGCTGCAGCCTATTATTGGCGTAATCTTTTTCCGGAAATACCGGACTTTACCCGTGACCGGGGAGGATGCCCGCCTAATAATTTATTGAATTATGGTTATGCCATTTTACGTGCTGTAGTCGCTCGTTCTTTAGTAATTAGTGGGTTACTCCCCACTTTGGGGATTCATCACCATAATCGATATAATGCTTATTGTCTGGCCGATGATATTATGGAGCCTTACCGTCCGTATGTGGATGAGTTGGTTGTGAAAATTGTCGATAGTGGTGTGGATTGTTCAGAATTGACAAAGGAAATAAAAAGTCAATTGCTCACCATTCCTGTAATAGATGTAGTTATAAATGGGGAACGTAGTCCCTTGATGATAGCCGTGGGACAGACAACAGCTTCATTGTATAAATGTTTTAGTGGAGAATTACGAAAAATCATGTATCCAGAAAAATCTTGATGGACCGATTTAGTGAATATCGTATCATGTGGGTTTTGGTATTCTTTGATTTGCCGACAGAAACGAAAAAAGAGAGAAAAATGTCCTCCGATTTTCGTAAAGGTTTGTTAATGGATGGCTTTACTATGTTTCAGTTCTCCATTTATGTTCGTCATTGTGCCAGTCGGGAAAATGCTGAAGTCCATATTAAAAGGGTAAAGAATCTTTTACCTCCCCAGGGGCATGTCGGGATTTTATGTATTACAGATAAGCAATTCAGCAATATAGAGATATTTTATTCGCAGAAAATTATCCAGCCCTCAACTCCAGGTCAACAATTGGAACTTTTTTAAAATAAGAAAACCACTATAAAGGTGGTTTTCTTATAGAAAATAATAGGTGATTTTTAAATCCTAATTTGCTTGTTATATTTTTTGATTATAAGATACATACAGATAGTCAGTTGTATCTCATATACCAAAGGTACGACTTTGAAAGCAAATCACAACTATTGACCTTTCAAAAAGTTCTCTTATATGTTGTATCTCATATACCAAAGGTACGACTTTGAAAGCAAATCACAACCAAATTCAACTCCTTTGAACAACTTTTCAAGTTGTATCTCATATACCAAAGGTACGACTTTGAAAGCAAATCACAACTCCGAATTTGTTTTTGTTGAGATAACCATAGTTGTATCTCATATACCAAAGGTACGACTTTGAAAGTAAATCACAACGATTGAAAAGTCATTATTTATAATAATAACTTAGACTATTCTACAGAGCTAATTCGTTTACAGGATTTCACTAGATTATATTTAGAATGTTATTTAAAAGTTCTTTGATGGGAACTTTTAAATGAATTGAAGATCAGGGAGAAATATTTAAATCTTGATTTAAATATGCTGTTTATCCAAAATAACTATTTATAGTTATCTTTGTCGTATGGTTTCTAATGAATTAACCCGGGAGCAGTTATGGGCTAAACAGCATTTATCGATTTCGGATATTGATTATACTATCTGGGAACGGGATAAAAATATGCTTTGCCAAATGTCGAAACTAAGCCGGAGTTGTACATTTGTTGTCGATACTTATAAATGCAGATATGCTTTTGCGTCTTCGAATTTTGTGGATTTATTGGGGTATGACGGTCATAAAATTACTACAATAGAAAGACAGGGAGATTATTTAGAATCGCGTATTCATCCCGACGATCTATCGCTATTGAAAGCTTTACAGGTTAAGCTTGGCAGGTTTATTTACAGTTTGCCTGCCGAGCAAAGAAATTGTTATTGCAATATTTATAGTTTTCGGGTACGAGATGCCAAACGACGGTATGTGCGGGTTGTCAGTAAACATCAGGTTTTAGAGCAAAGTCATAGTGGAAAGGCTTGGCTCATTATGGGAAATATGGATATTGCACCTAATCAGGAAGAGGTCGGTGGGGTAGATTGTACCGTGCTTAACCTTAAAAACGGGGAGTTGTTTTCTCCGTTACCGTTATCGGCCTCACATCGTGATCTAACTCAAAGGGAGATAGAGATATTACGTTATATTCAAAAAGGATTTTTAAGTAAAGAAATAGCTTATAGGCTGAATATCAGTATTCATACGGTCAATATTCATCGGCAGAATTTGCTGCGCAAATTAAGTGTATCAAATTCGATTGAAGCTGTAAATATAGGATTAAGATCCGGATTGTTGAGATAGATTGTAATCTCAACAATCGTCGGGTGGTGTCCCGGTGTTTGAAAACAAAGTAAATGTAGAATCATATTTTCAGTATCGACAAATCTCTCTTTAAATTTCATGTGAAATTGATATTGCAATATTTTTTCCGGAATAAGTGATATCGATTTTTTTGTTTTAAACCTTGTGTCGTTTATATGTGGTCAAGTGTTAAATCGACCTATCGTTATTTTTCGGATGGAGAGAAATAGTAAAGAATATAGTTATAAATAACTATTTCTTTTCTTTATATGCCAGAATAATTTTGCCTATTCTTCAGATTTTCAATTTAATTATAGGGAAAATTATGGTATTTAATGAAACGGAAAAGCAGGAAAATGAATATTTACAGTGGCTTATCGGACTTGTCAATGAGATGCTCTGCCATACAGACACTTCAGTCAAAGAGCATGTAGATACTTTACAGGAATACAAAGAATATTTGTGGTCGAATAAGGATATTGATCCTCATGAAATTCGTTCTATGCGGGAAAGTATTTTGAATCATTTTGCTTTGGGGGAGAGCGTCATCGATAAACGCAGGCGATTAAGTAAAATCTTAGATATTCCCTATTTTGGCCGGATCGATTTTAAAGAGAAAAAAGAGGGAAGTAAAACAATATCTACCTATATTGGCATACATACATTATATGACACTCAAAGTAAAGCCAATCTGATTTATGATTGGAGAGCGCCTGTTTCCGGCATGTTTTACGACTATGAATTGGGAGAAGCTTTTTATTCTTCTCCTGCCGGCGAAATCGAAGGAGAGGTTCTTCTTAAGCGTCAATATCATATCCGTAAAGGAAAATTGGAATATATGATCGAAAGTTCCTTGACGATTCATGATGATATATTACAGAAGGAACTTAGTTCTCATGCTGATGAAAAAATGAAAAACATCGTTACTACCATTCAGCGGGAACAGAATCGGATTATCCGTAACGAGGAGGCGCATGTACTGATTATACAAGGCGTTGCCGGATCGGGTAAAACCTCTATTGCTTTGCACCGTATCGCTTACCTGTTGTATGCGATGAAGGGAGATATTTCTTCAAGGGATATTTTGATTATTTCACCTAATAAAGTTTTTGCCGATTATATTTCTAATGTGCTTCCTGAACTTGGAGAAGAGACTGTTCCGGAAATCAGTATGGAACAAATCCTTTCAGGAATACTCGATCATAAATTTAAATATCAGAATTTTTTTGAACAGGTATCGGAATTGCTTGAAAAACCGGCACAGGGCTTTGTTGAACGAATACAGTATAAATCTTCGTTCGATTTTATTTCACAACTCGATCGGTTTATTCTGTATGTCGAGAATAATTATTTTAAAGCAACGGATATACAGCTGACAAGACATATTACGATTCCGGCCGAATGTATCGAGGAACAGTTTAAACGATTCAACCGTTACCCCATGCGGCGGCGCTTTGAGCCAATGGCCGATTATATTCTCGAATTAACGACGATTCAATATCGTTCTATAATTACCACAGCAGAGAAAAATTTGCTGAAAAAGGAAATAAAGAAAATGTTTATGGGGAATTATGATATTCAGGTTTATAAAGATTTTTTCGAGTGGATAGGGAGGCCTCAATTATTTAAGATGCGGAAAAATCATACATTGGAATATACGGATTTGGCTCCTTTGGCCTATTTGCACCTGGCATTGGATGGAAATCTTGCCCAATCCCGGGTTAAGCATCTTTTGATCGATGAGATGCAAGACTATTCTCCCATACAATATAGAGTGATTCAAAAGCTTTATACTTGCCGAAAGACAATTCTCGGAGATATTTGCCAGTCTGTCAGTCCTTATAGTTCTTCTACAGCCGATATGATTCGGCGGGCATTTACGGTGGGTAAGGTGATGAAACTCTGTAAAAGTTATCGTTCCACGTTTGAAATTACAGATTTTGCGCAAAAGATTCAAATTAATGAAGAATTGGAGCCTATTATGCGGCATGGACAATCTCCTAAAGTGTTACAGTTTAAAAGTATAGAGGAAGAAATTTCCGGTATTGGGGTTCTTATTTCCACTTTTAAAATCTCTATTTACCGATCACTCGGAATTGTATGTAAAACCGAAACACAGGCGAAAGCTCTTGCTCAAAAACTTCAAATGTACTTTGAGGATATTTATCTTCTCTCCAGCCTAAGCTCTACTTTTGTAAAGGGTGTTGTCGTTACTTCCGCTCATACGGCTAAAGGATTGGAATTCGATGAAGTTATCGTTCCGCAAGTCGAGGATAAGAATTACAATTCGGCCATAGATAAAAGTATGTTATATGTGGCCGTAACCCGGGCGATGCATAAACTGACATTGACTTATAGTGGGTCACGAAGCGAGTTTGTTCCGGAATCTCTTGGAAAATAGAATGTCTGTTTAAGAATATCGTTAATAATTATTATATTTAGATGTGAATTAAGATGTCGATTTATGTCAAACTACAGAACTTCTTCCTTATTTCATTATACAACGTATAATGGATTGAAATCTATATTAAAACAAGGGATTATTCCCAATTATTGTAAAGAAGATTTTTCCATAGACGGAGATCGTTTTGCGATAGGGATTCCTATGGTAAGTTTTTGCGATATACCTTTAACAAGAACGAAGGAGTTTACTAAACGTTATGGACATCATGCCATAGGACTTAGTAAGGAATGGGCATTGAAGAACCGAATCAATCCGATTTTGTATATTAATGATGAGAATATCATCACTTCGTTAAAGTTTTATAAGGAATACGAGCTTTACTCAAAAGCCGAAATGGAAACAGGCAAGATTAGTTCTATTGACTTAAAAATCGATCCTGTAAAGGTTCGGTATCCCTCCGATAACTATAAATCTTCGCATAATGCTAATTTGAATTTGTTCGGGTTTTCCAAAAAATATATGGGAATCAATCCACATACAGGAAAGTCTCAATGCAATTATGAAGAGAATGAATGGAGATTTATACTGAAAGAAGAGGAGGGTATTTTATGGAAATGGGGTGAAACAGCGTATTCCTCATGGAGAGGGAAACCGAAAGAGAAGAAACCCGGGCCTGATGAGTTTTTGAAAACCAATACTCTAAAATTCAGTATTGACGATATTTCATATATCATCGTTCAATTTGAAAATCAACGTATCGGAGTTATCAATTATATAAGCAGACTGACAAGACTATGTGAATCTGATCCCAGTTTAGACGAAAATAGTAAGAAAATCCTTTTTTCTAAGATTATATCCATGGAACGTATTGATAAAGATTTCTAAAACGATTTTTGAGTAATCGTTTGCTTGTGAATTGTATTTCATTTAGGATATTTCAAGTGGTATAATCTCACTTTTAGTGAGTCCGGAGGGGGGGATAAATAAAAAACTTCCGATTTATTAGAAATCGGAAGTTTCAATTTATACTTTTTTCAAGTGGTGCCACCGGGAATCGAACCAGGGACACAAGGATTTTCAGTCCTTTGCTCTACCGACTGAGCTATGGCACCGTTGCCTGATTGCGAGTGCAAATGTAAGGGTTTTCTTTAATAGTGCAAGGCTTTCGGTGCTTTTTTTGTTCATTTTATTTAGAATTTATTTTCGCAGGTTGGGGGAAATTCTTTTCTGTTTTTGCTTTTGTCTGAAACAGAGGTATATCATCATGACAATGAACGGAAACGAGGCTAAAGGAACGGCGGGTTGAGCCAGAAACCATACCGGGATTGCGATAGCAAGCAGTATGAGGTAGAGGTTTAAATAGCCTCGTATGATGCGTGGGAATTGACGGGAGAAGATAAACCACATAGCGATCAGGTTTAGCGGGTTTGCCCATAAAATGTTCCAGTTGGGAGCGGTTATGGGGTGTTCCGTGAAAAAGCCGAGAAAGACAATTAAAGCTCCCACGATTCCGGTAAAAAGGAAGAAGAGGAGTGTGATCGTATTTAAGAGTTTCAGATTTTTCTGTTTTTGTAGCAAGAGAATGAGTAACAGAATTCCTGAGCTAAACACAAACCAGGGGCTGAAATACCAGGGATTACTGATTTTGGGTGGTGGTGCCTGATAGAGAATTTCTGTTTTTTCCACGAGCGGATTCCCGTTGTAGGTAGCGGAATCTAAACCGTACATCAGATAGTCGGGGAGGAACATGTATTCAAAGGTCGTTGCTTTCCGGTTACCGGGTTGACCCAATATGGTGTGTATTCCCCATTTTACCCAGGGAGATATGCGGAGATATTCGTCGAGCAGGTTCCAGAAACTTTTATCTGTGTTTGCTAAGTGCCAGGTTATGGACGAGGGTAAGCTCTTCTGAACAATGTCCCGGCTCCGGGTGGTGCAGTTGTCGAACAGGAAATTATACAGATAGGAACGGTTTTCCGGGCGGTAGTTTTCAAGCAATAAATCGAACAGGGTTTGTTTTTCCAGCGAGTCCAATTTTAAGGTTTGAGAATAGACCGTGCGGTTTTCCCTTTGGTATCCGGAGAGAAAAAACGGATACGAAGAGACGGCTAATTGATACGGGAGCAGTCCCTGTGCATATTTTAGATAAAATCCCGGAGTTTCAAAATCAAAAGTCCCGAAGTTAAATACCTGATCGAAACGCAAGGAAGGATCGGAAACGCGAATGGCCGTATGGCCGAACAGGGAATACAATTCCGAACCCGGCGAACAGGTTAAAATACTGATTTCGGCTTCTTTTGAGAGGGGAAAAGCGAAGCTTTCGAATACCGATAGCAGGGTAATGATGAATATAGATAATTTTTTCATTTTTGGCTGAGTTCAGGTATTTTGTTTTTATTGTATTCTATGTCACAAAGGAACAGTGCATTGCCGGGAACCGATGTTCCGGCACTACAACGGTTTTTCGATTCGATGATCCGGCGTAATCCTTCAACGTCCAGTTTGCCTTGTCCGATTTCGAGCATCGTTCCGACGATTGCCCTCACCATATTTCGTAAAAAACGGTCGGCTTTTATTGTGAAAATAAGCCGGTTTCCTTCTTCTATCCATTCCGCCTGCATGATACGGCAATTGTTGGTTTTGGTATCGGTGTGCAGTTTGGAAAAACTGGTGAAATCGGTGTATTCGAAAAGTATCCGGCAGGCCTCGTTCATCCGGTAGATATCTGGGAGCGGATAGGGACAAAAAGTAAAAGGATAAGTAAATGGATCTTTTCTTTTGTCTATAAAGTATTTATATGTTCTCGACAAGGCACTGAAACGGGCATGAATATCCGGCGGGACGGGATATATCCGGGATATTGCAATATTGCGTCCTAAGAACCGGTTTAACTTGTAAACCAGGTGGGCGGTGTCCTGAATTTCTACGGGAGTATCGAAATGTGCCACGTAAAAAGAGGCATTTACTCCGGTATCCGTTCTGCCGGCTCCGACCACGCCGATATTTTCCCGCAATAGAGTTGTCAATGCCTGGTTTAGTTCTCCTTGTACCGATGGGGCGTGAGGTTGTATTTGCCAGCCATTGTATCCGTTACCGTTGTAGGCTAATTCTATAAAATATCTTGTCATATCTTTTGCGAAGATAAGAAATATATTTTTTAGCTTATTATTTTGACTTTACTTTTCCCATTTCCGGTTTTATGAACATAGATTTGAACCGGGATACGTTCAGCCGTTTCGTGGACATGGGAAATAACTCCGACTTTCCTGCCTTGTGAACGGAGGTGTTCAAGGACTTCCATGACAATCTGCAAGGTGTCGGTATCGAGCGTGCCGAAACCTTCGTCGATAAACAGGTTTTCTTCGTGATGATTATGTGAGGAGAATGACGAGAGTCCGAGGGCGAGTGCAAGGGATAAGTATTGCACAAACTTCTTATCCGTTTGGCAAAGCACAACCCTAAATTTTACTATATTGCGACAAATTATAAATGTAGTCTCCTGTACCTCTTATTTCAAGGTGACAATGATTATTACGACAAAGAACATTTTTTCGGGAGGTATTAGCCTCAATTTGAAAACCATAGATGTTGATGTTTGTTATGATGCTTAAGCAGGCAGGAATATCATTCATAGAAGATATAATAGATCACGAATGGGGAGACAGAGCTTTTAGAATCAAAGACCCGATAGGAAATTTACTTTATATTTATTCAGAGCGGGAGATTGCCGATATATATAAAGATGCTATAAAGGAATAATCTATTTATTACTCATATTTTGAAATTAGAATACAATATAAGAAGTCTATACACTCCAGTTCAGCCAGCAGTAACGGGTACTGATGGCGAGGTCTCATACATTGAATTACTACCGGACGCACAACTACAAGACTTTATTTATTGTTACTGGAATCTAAAGACTAGTAAACCATTAGATGATATATACAATTATCGTGTAGTTTCCGATGGCTGTATCGATATCGTTTTTAACTGTACTGATCATGATGAAGCATATATAATGGGGTATTGCAATTCTTTTGCGAAGATTGGTATTGATAAAGAATTTAATTATTTCGGAATACGGTTTCTTCCGGGTATATTCCCTTTGCTATTTAATATAGATGCATCAGAATTAAGCAATCATTACGAACGTTTGGATACCGTGCAACCTTATCTATACAATGTAATTCAACAATCGAAAAATAAATGCTCGTGTCTTCAAGACTTGTGCAATGAACTCAATCACTATTTCATTGATCATATTAATAAAATAGATAAACTTTTTGATAATAGATTTTTCTGTGCATTAGAAATTATTTTAAAAAGTAAAGGGTCGATTCATATTGAGAAAGATTTGAAAGATGGAATAAGCAGTCGTCATTTGCAACGACTTTTTAATTTTTATATAGGAGATACAGCCAAATCTTTCTGCCGAATTGTTCGTTTTCAGAATCTTTTAAAGATCGATCCTTCAATTAAATTAATAAAATCCGAAAAATTATTTTATGACTTTGGTTACTACGACCAAACTCATTTCATAAAAGAGTTTAAGTTATTTTACGGTAAAACTCCCTCAAAGATCGCTATAGAATAAACTGTCCGATTTTTCCTATTTCAGAAAAACTCTATGTTTTAACTTCGCGGCATGGAATTACATGATATAAAACAATTGCCTATATTTTATTTAATAGCCAGTAAAAGTAAAGCTAAAGATAAACAGCAATTTAAGAAATCGCTAAAAATAAGAGCAACTGTTGAAAAATGATTTAATAATAAGATAATGAGGTCTATAGAAAGATATATCGTTGTGTGCAAATGGATTGAAAGCTATGAAAATCCTATTATATTAAAGAAAGATGAAAAAGTTGTCATCAATTTAGCTATAAAAGAAACTGATCCGGAATGGATAAATTGGGTTTGGTGTATAGCAGACAATGGAATGACAGGTTGGGTGCCGATACAAATTCTGAACGTATATGAGACCTTACCGAATGAGCGACAAATAGCAATTGTATTAGAAGATTATTCTGCTTATGAGTTGCCAGTAAACCAAGACGAGATTGTAATCGGTTCAAGATGTCTAAATGGCTGGTTATGGTGTCGAAAAGAAAATTCAACTAAGAAAGGCTGGGTGCCGATTAGATGCTTAAAGCGATCTGTTGAATCATTATAGAATAAGTATTGCCGAAATGACAAATGATTATCGGATTTGTAGATTGCTGTTACAAGAAGACGATATGCAACATAATCCATAGTAAAAATGAAATTAAAAATAAACAGCGATTTAAGAAATGTGAAGAACATAGGCGCAACGATTGAGAAATACCTTAATGAAATTGGTATATTCACTTTAGCCGATCTTGCAGAAACAACCTCTGTCAAAGCTTTTATAAAAATACGTGAACAACATCCTGAAAAGACTATACCTGTATGTTATTACCTTTATTCCTTAGAAGGAGCTCTATTAAATTTACATTGGAATGATCTTCCGTCTGAATTAAAAGAGGAGTTAAAAGATAAAATTAAGGATTAATTGATAGAATAAATTCGATTAATGATGAGATTATCACATAAGAGTTGAAAAAAGAAGGTATTGCGGTAATTGAGTTTTGTGCAGGTTTTGGTATTATATGGTATAGCATGTATTAGCAATACGGTTGAAGGAAAAGCTTTAGTCGGAATAGTAAAACTAAAATAATATAAATATGAAACTTTGGAAATTTAGCGGAATATTCCTAACCGTTACAGGAATAATTCATACAATTGTAGCATTAATTATTGCAAAAGATATTTTTGCTGAAATGATTAGAGATGGGTTAATAAATTCGACTGAAGGCGATTATAGTCGATGTTTCTCTCTCTGGTTCTTTATAGTTGGGGTAATACTTATTCTTTGGGGAACAACATTGCAATATTATATCAAAAAAGAACAAAAACCGGCACCCGTATTTTTAGGTTACTCTATTTTACTACTTACTGTAATCGGTTGCATTATTGAACCAGTCTCCGGTTTCTGGCTCTTCCTGCCACAGGCAATTATTATTATTTATCCAAATAAAAAATAAGGTTGTAATATCCTTTGAATTTGAAAAACTAGTCACATATCACCAAACATATAGAATTCTTATATTTATCTATATGACACCTAGGCAGCACCCTCACAGTAAATTGATAGCAGTTTTACTCTCATGCTCTAACAATTCACTTGCATCCCTTTATTCATCGATGTTTCCGGTGTGGTAGTAAGTGTGGTGGCAGAGTGAGAGCAACCTCTTGCTCTCACTCCGTATCAGTGCATTACGCATCCCCCCTTGATATAACACTTTGATTTACAACATATTATATCAAACATATCAACTGTTAATAATTGATATATCAGTCATTAATAATTGATAAATCAGGTGTTAATAGCTAACAACTCAGGTCTTAATAGTTGATAACTCAGCTTTTATTGACCTATAAATGATTTATTGCTTCCTGAAAGAACAGGTTAATTGAAACATTTGCTGTGGTCAAGTCACTCCAATCATATAAGTTAAGTACCAGTTTCCTGCTTGGGGAACTGTCGTTTCCTTATAAGGGAACGACAGTTCCAAGGCAGGAAACGCGCATTTCCAATAGAGGAAACGACGAGGTAAAAGTTGCTTGTGAAAAAGTAGGAGTTTGCTTGTGACTTAGACAAGCAGTGTGAGAGCAAACACTTGCTCTCACACTGCTATCATCGGATCTCTAATCGCTGAAACTTCGATGAATAAAGGGATACAGACAAATTGTTGGAGCATGAGAGCAAAACCACTATCAAATCATTGGAGAGGGAATTCTAAAGAATCCTTATGTCAAATTCCGACAGTTACCCCAATTGCCTTTATAGACTCTTATATACAGAAACCATAAATAAAAAAATCCATTTGGATGTCAGGAATGACCCACCAAACGGATTTTGCGTAATACTCTTATAGAGATATAGGGAATTATGCTTTACGTCCCATTTCTACGACCTTTACCGCTACCATTATCAACGGCAGTGAGTATCAAAATCCGGGATATTAAAAAATGATCGGAAAACATCTTGGTTAATATGCATGAAGGGTACACTTCACACACAAATTGAAGTGTACCCTTCTTAGCAACTTAGTTATTTATGCTTCTCAATTACTATTTCATTCTTATTTTCAACTGTTTACCTTCATATTTAACAATCTTTCCGCCAGTACTTTCCTCCACTCCTATTCCGGCATTCTTGTCAACCTTCACCAATCTCAAATTCCGGCATTGGGTCATTCCCGGATAATTACCTTTACGGTCGGAAATGGTCAACAATTTCTTTTTGTCATCCCATTTTATTTCAAAATTCGAACAAGCTCCCTTCTCATAATTATAATTATCGCCTTCATCTTCATACACCGTAAACGAAGAATCCGCTCCCGGATAAATCCGTATTTCCCAAGCTGCATCTTTCTTTTCCGATGTATATTGCACAACCGGCCCCATTGGAACGATGGCCCCCTGACGAACCAGCAAAGGAATACGGTCGATTGTCGCTTCCATAGTAACCCTTTGTCCGCCTTTATATTTCTTGCCTGTCCAAAAATCAATCCAGTTCGCACCATCGGGCAAATATACTTGCCGTGTTTTGGCTACATTCTCCAATGGCTGGGAGTCAACCGAATAATACATCGGAGTTGTGACGGGAGCAACCAGGAAAGCAGGACCAAACATAAATTCATCCTTCAAATCAGCAATCTGCGTGTCCGAAGCAAAATCAAAAGCAAGCGCTCTGGTTATCGTATAATTATCGGTATGAACTTTTCCCGCCAAAGAATAAATATAAGGTAATAAGCGATACCGCAAATGAATCATTTGAATCAAACTGTCGTAAAAGGGCTCACCGGGTTTGCCAAAACGCCACACCTCACGGGGAGTATCGGTACCATGGCTACGAAATACAGGCAAGAATGCGCCATATTGAAACATACGGGTATACAACTCACGATATCCCATATCAGCCACTCCTTTATTATAATCCCCCTTCCTGAACCATTGACCACCTTTTTTAGTAAAGAAAGCACCAATATCGACTGTCCAATAAGGACATCCCGTAGCCATAAAGTTCAGTCCCGCCGGAATCATCCGGGCAAAAGAGTTCCAGGAAGCATAGGTATCGCCATTCCATGTAATAGTAGAGTAACGCTGCTGCCCGGCATAACTGGAGCGAGTCAAATTAACCACACGCTTGTCTGAACTTGTAGCACGCTGATTCTCATAAATCCCCATTGCATGATATAAAGAATACAGCTGACTTCGTTCCGCTCCCAATACATCGCTCAGTAGTTTGGTATTTAACTCCCAGCGACGCTTGTGACTATCATCTCCATAATGATCACCCATATGAGTCCAGTCAGCATCCAATGGTTCAGAAGCATCACACCACCAAGCATCGAAACCATTATCAAAAAACTCATTCTTCGCATAGCTCCAATACAACTTCCTTGCCAACGGATTAAAAGCATCGTAAATAGCCGAAGAATGCAGAAGTAGATTCTTCTGTTTAAAATCAGCGTGTTGAGGACAATTCATGGCATTAGGCCATATTGAAACCATTAATCTGGCGTGCAAAGAATGAATTTCATCTGCCAGTTTCTTTTTATCAGGATAATGTTTCGGGTCCATACTCATTCGTCCCCATTGACCTCTGGGCCAGTAGTTCCAGTCCTGCACAATCATATCAATAGGAATCTGCCTTTGGCGATATTCTTTTAAAGTATTGATCAGATCATCGGAACTGACGTACCGTTCTTTCGACTGAATATATCCGAAAAGATGAAGAGGCATCATGGGTGATGCACCTGTCAGCAAACGGTAATTAGCCACTACCCCATCCAACGTCCGGCCTTTCATAAAGTAATAGTCAATCTCCTTGGCTGCTTCCAGTTCCACATAACTGCCTTCCGAATTGTCTTTGAATACCATCCCGCAACCCGCATCGAACAACAAACCGTACCCGTTGGTCGATACCAGCACCGGAACCATTGCCTTCAGATTATGCTGGCACAAATAGAGTTCCTTTCCCCGAAGGTTCATATAATCCTCCATATGTGAGCCAAATCCATATAAAGCCTCTAAAGGCTGCCAGTCGAAATTTATCCTGTACTTCCAGGTATAACCTATGGTATCACGACGAAGAATATTTTTCACTTCCTTATCTCCATCCGCTGTTTTCTCAATACGTTTGGATTGTTCGTCGTATACGACATGCTCCATCACCTTCTTTTCTCCAACTCTCGGCAGCTTGCCGTCTTCCCGAAGCAATAAGGAACCATCCGTATTTAAATAAGAGATAAAACCAGTATTTAAATTAATCTTAACAATCAGGCTATCCGATTTTAAGACACAACTATCAATCTCCTTACCAGAGGTAAAACGGACAGGTCGGGTAACATGAGGCATACAAATACCTGTGCTATTCCCCTTAAATACATTTTCCCCCGTATATTGTACTCTCACAATATCCGAAGTGACAAATTCAACCTTCAAAACACCTTGCTCCAATTGACAAGACACACCATTCACTAAAAAAGTAACATCCTTACTTTTTGAAAAAGCGGCAAATGTATTCATTAAACCTAGCGAAAGGAGTATTAACCGTGCTAAAGTGAATTTTCTTATTCTAAACCGACTTTTCATATATATATATATTTTGTGATTGTTTTACTGAACAGACTGCAACTCCGCATTGGTAAGTGAACGTACCCATTCAATTACCACAGGTTCACCACAAGTATCGCCAAAATCCAGAGTCATGGTTGCATTCGTTAAAGCCTTAGAGAATGAGTATCCATTTTTTGACCGGACATCTGTTATTTTAAATACATATATATCCTCACCCACTTTCATTGCTTTGTCCGAATCAAATTCCCAAGACTCCGGCGCCGCACTTATACTATAAGATAAAGTTAACCATTTCTTATTTGCCGATGCCGGAATACCAGGAGCTTTTACCACTATATTGGGATAGGCAGAAGAATCGTACTGAACACGTTTCTGTAGTTTAACCCCCGAAGAGACCAATGACATCACTCCGTTGACTGCCCGATATGAGGCTGTAGAGAAGTTCCATGCTTTCAACTGGGTAAGATCTTCTTCTATCCTTCCTCTGTCTTTTCCGGTATTCAAATCATCACCCAAATAATAAAGCAGACTGCCCAAACCGGTATTGTCGCAAGTAAAACCCGGTCCCTCTGGACGTACAAGACCTAAAACGATTTTCGTATAGGGCATTTCCAGCCCTTTTCGCAGCACATAATGATTATAGGCTATCTCAAAAACCGAACGGAAACGCCCCATGCCCTCTTTTCCAAAAGTAGAAAGATGTGAATATTTTCCGGTTATATCTTTCCATTTAACAAAGGGAACATCGTACCCCAGATTTGATTTGGCAATGTATTCATATCCTTTCATAATGCGGTTATCCAAAGCACCATACAAATCATCACCTTGTGTCCAGGCCACTTCCGCCATATCAGCAAAGCAACTGACACCAAGCATTACATGCTGTTGGTCCCGACCGGCTTCCTGCGATTGCCCGCTTTCGGCAATATAATTAGGCAGACTTCCGTTATCTTTTCCATGATAAAAGAAGTCAATTGCATCATCATAGAGCTTACGGTCATTCAAAAATACCCCGAAAGAAAGCTGCGCTTTAGCTACCGCAATTCCCCAATTACCATTAGTATAGGGGGCCGTTTGAAAGAATTTGCTTAAAACCGGCTGAAACACCTTTCGGAACATAGCCTCTACACACTCTGTATCCTGCTCACTCCAACCATTCGGATAATGAGTCTCCATATAAGTGTAGCGCATAATCTCAGCCGCATTAACCAGTATAAATCCCTGCAATCCCGCACAAAGCGGAGCATCATTAGTAGGCGGTATCTGCCGAACGGTACGAGCATAAGCTCTGATAATTTCCATGGATTTGTCCGCATGGGCTTTCTTTCCGGTTATCTTCCAAAGAAGGGCATTGTAATAGGCGGAATTAAAATCACGTTCACTAGGTCCTTTGGTGTAACCATACTTTCCATCCCGGCTTATTATTTCGAAAGGTCCTTTCATCTGATAGTCGGCCCTGGCTTCCGGTAGCTTTGCGAGAATTTCATACGAACCATAAGCCGGTTGGGCTTTCTGATCAACTAAACGCTTTATCCGCTCCAATGATTTTTCGGAGTGGAGTACTCCAGGATGAATAAACTGTTGGGCGAAAGCACCGGGAATAATGCATACCAAATTACAAAGTAACCATATTTTTCTTAATCTCATAGCAATGAAAAGTTTAGTAAAAGAGCAACTCCCACACTGAGGGTTTTGCCGCTCCGGGTTTATTTAAAAAAGAAATTTTTACCGATTTGCATACCTT
>UQTM01000046.1 GCA_900544025.1 uncultured Odoribacter sp. | reverse complement strand
AGCATTTCATTGGAAAGCTCCACCATCGTGACATTCCTCTTTTTACCGTAACGGGTAAAGACATCCTGTATCTTCAGGTCTTTCTGCGCTTCGGCAGCTCCCACACCGGTCGGCAACAGCACCAAAGCTGCCAACATTATTAATAGCCTATACCTCAACTGTTTCATCTTGATATTCTTTTATTCGTCTTCACTAAAAAGACTACCTAATTCTTTTAACTGGTTATCTATTATTCGGCGGTCTGCCTCATCCTTATCCATCTCCGGGAAGTAATCATCGGCAGGATGGTGGAGACCCTTCTGCGGGAAGAATTCATGGGCGGGAGTGGCCACTTCCAGCAACGCTTCGATCGCCAATGAACGAACTTTATGGATATCGGTATAGCAACGGCCGTTTATCACGACATAGCTGTCGGAACAGAAACAGGGATCAGCGGGATACAGCAGGCGGGTAACTCCCAACAGAGCCAGTACACAAGCTGCCACGCCGGAAAAGAGGTAAAGGGCTGCACGCTTCCGGTTCGCAGAGCGGAACGGAACGGATACCGGTTCGGGGTCCAAATCCGGTTCGCCAACTTGCGCTTCCGCATCACGTTCTATTTCTTCGTCGAAATAAGCGAACAGAGGAGCATAGGCAGCCAGATGCTCCGGCACCTCTCCCGAAGCGAAAAAGGCACGGATCTGCTTTTCTTCCGCGGCAGAAGTCTCACCATCGAAGTACCGTTCCAGCAACTCCTCTATCATATGTAGATTCCTCTTTCCCATAAATCACAAATTATAAATCATAACTCCTTCATTAACTGTTCCCGTATCTTTTTCCGGGCTCTCGAAAGATTCACCCGAACCGCTTCGACCTGAGTGCCTGTGATCTCCGCTATCTCCGCCAATTCATATCCTTCGACATCTTTCATCCGGATAATGGTTTGCTGTAGCGAAGGCAGCTTACTTATCAGCCAACGGATACGGGCAACCGTATCGTGCTGCTCCAATTCTTCCGCCGGGTTCCTTGTTCCCGAATCAAGAGAAAGCAAGGCTATATCCGTCCCTTCCGGCCGATGCTGTTTCAGTTTGTCCAGCGCCAGGTTCTTGGCCACTTGTACAGCCAGCGCCTCGACACTGTTATAACCATCCAGCTTCTCGCGAATCTGCCACAATTTCAGAAAAGTCTCCTGCACGATGTCTTCTGCATCCGACCTGTCCTCTATCATCCGCCAGGAAATATTGATCAACTTCTCCCGAAGCGGCAGCACGGTTATTTTAAACGTTTCGAGTTCCATTTCTACTATTATGACGACAAAGAAACGAAAACATAACATGAGAAAAACGAAAAAAATAAAAAAGGCATATTATTATCGTGGCGGACAACCATGAAGACAAAAGAATTGTTTCTTTCGAGACAGAGTTCGATCGGGAACTCGCCACGAATAGTAACAATAAAAAACAACAAGTCATGAAAACTAAATTATCCGTCTTGCTATTGTACTTATGCAGCCTCACACTGTTCGCCGCATGCAGCAACAACCGGCAAAAACAAAAAACACCTGCCGAAAACGTCGCAACTCCTATCCGGAACTTCTTGAAACAGAAGTATCCGGCCGCAACGATCCTGAAATCCGAAAAAGAGACTAACGGGACGGAAGTGGATATACAAGAAAAGAATCTGCACAAAGAAGTATGGTTCGACACGAAGGAGCAATGGGTCTCCACACATTGGGAAATCAGCGCCCGCGACGTTCCTGTCGCCGTTATGGATGCGTTGCAAAGCTCCGCCTACAACCAATATAAAATAGAAGATATCACGGCAATCGAACGGCCGGACGGCCTGTTCTACGATTTTGAACTGAAACAAGACAACAATGAGATACATATCATACTCGACTCCGAAGCGAAGATCGTAATCAAAAGTTCGACCATTGCTCCGGGATACGACTGGTAGATTTATATCCCCCCCTTTTATTTAAAGTGGAACTTTTCCCAGATATAGACCTTTGGAATGTTCTTCAGGAAAGGTTCCACCTGCTTGCGTTCGGTTTTCGTCAAATATTTGGGGGTCGTGTATTCGACCGTCAACGTCTGGTCGTCGGGGCTAAGCGAATATTTCCGTAAGTCCATATCCAGACGAGCAGTTGCTTCGATAAAGGCGGTGCGGTTCTTGTCGGCATCGTCTTTAATAAACCATTCTACTGGAACCGGAGTATACAAATCAGCAGAGTCCAACAGCTTCCAGTCTGTCGTGAAAAACTCGACCTGGCTGTCGGGAACAGGACCGTATACGGTCGTGATCATACAAACGACATAGGTATCGTTGACCAGCGGCAAGAGCTTCATCTCTACCGTGCTGCGCTCCGTCACCTGCAACAACAGGTAATCGTCCGTCAGCTTCTTCAAGGTGGAAAAGCCGTTCATGGTGTTTTTCAGCTTCGCTTCCTTTCCTGAATTATACAAATCTATCAAATCCTTACGCCAGGCATTTTCCAGCTGGGGTACATATTGGTCAGGCATGGCGACAAAGACCGCATCCATCTCCTGTGCCTTCATCCCCCACACAAATACACAAAGCAGTATAGAAAGAAATAATCGTTTCATATCTTAATCTACAATTTTCATCTACAAAAGTAATAGAATATGCCTTAGCGCGTACCGAGATACAGGAATATCATTCCTAATAATACTAAAAACAGGTCGATTGCCTTGCTTTTCAAGTTCTTTTCATGGAAGAACAAAGCACCGGCAAGGAAGGTAACCAGGACATTACTACGGCGGACCATCGAGACGATAGAGATCATCGAACCGGGAAAAGTCAAGGCATAAAAGTAAATCCAGTCCGCCACGCAGAGGAAGACGGATATAAAGATAATGTTCCAGTGCCAGACAAAAGGTGTCGTGCTTTTCCGGCGCGGATACCAAAGAAACAAGAGGATCGGCAACATCATAAGGCACTGGTAGACATTGAACCAGACCTGCACCGTCATCACATCCAGACTTCCCATCAGATGTTTGTCATACAAGCCGCTCGCCGCTCCGGTAAGGATAGACAAGACGGTAAAGAAGATCCATTTATTATGCGTAAAACGGATTCCCTCTTTTTTCCCGGATGAGGAAAGGAGGTAGAAAGAGGCAATGGAAAGAATCACCCCGATCCATTGGTACAGGTTCAGTCGTTCACCAAAGACAAGCATGGCTCCCACCAGCGTCACGACTGGCTGCGTCGCTTTGATAGGCCCGGTAATGGTCAGCGGTAAATGCTTCAAGGCAAAATAGCCGAATATCCACGATGACAAGACGATCACGGCCTTTATAAACACTGCCACATGTGTCTCTAAGGAGACACGCGGCACATACAACATCGTCCCGTCGAGCACATCCGTAAAAAACGAAAGAAAAATGAAAGGGACAAAGATAAGACTGCTTATCAATGTATTGAAAAACAAAACCGGAATAACGGCATTACCATCTAGCGAAATTTTTTTGTTTACTTCATAACAACCTAAAAGGAAGGCGGAGATGAAGGCTAATCCGAGCCACATAACAGTTGAAAGTTGAAAGTTTCTGAATAATATTTTTTAGACCGGAAAAACACAACAGTCAACAGCCGACTGCCAACTGAAAAAGTTCTTCGGGATAAGTAACGTCGACCAGATAGAGAGCGTATCCGGGAGCGGAAGTCCCGGCACGTCCACGGTCTTTGGCTTCGATCACCTGGCGGAAACCGTCGACCGTCAGTTTTCCTCTGCCCACTTCGAGTAAAGTACCGACAATGGCACGCACCATATTGCGCAGGAAACGGTCCGCCTGTATGGTAAAAACCCATACATCGCCTTCCCTCTCCCAACCAGCCTTATAGATGCGACAGTTGTTCGTCTTCACGTCCGTATGCAGCTTGCTGAAACTGGTGAAATCTATGTAGTCAAACAGAACTGGGCAAGCCTTATTCATCGCCTCGAAATCGAGTTTTCCCGGAATCTTATAGACCAACTCGTAATTGAACGGATCTTTCCGCGTCGTGACATAATATTCATAGGTACGCGAAATGGCATCGAACCGGGCATGCGCATCGGGACGTACAGGTACAATACGGTAGACCGCGATATCTTTGGGAAGCAAACGGTTCAGCTTCTCCGCTAAGAAAGCGAGGTCGGCAATCGGTTCCTGCCAGTCGAAATGAGCCACCATCAGGCGGGCATGCACACCAGCATCCGTCCGCCCCGCTCCCACGATCGGAACCGGTTGGCGCAACAACGTAGCCAAAGCTTCCTCGATAGATTGCTGCACAGTGATTCCATTCGGCTGTATCTGCCAGCCACAAAACTTTTTACCGTTATAACCTAAATATATAAAGTATCTGTTCACGTCCGGATATCCTTGCTTATGTTTGATTTCGGATACAAAGGTAACAGAAATCTCGCCAAGGGATTGTCTATACAGGCAGAAAAGTGTAATTTTGCAAACATAAATCTTCACAACAAAACTATTTGACATGCTTGAAACATTGCTTCAATCGTCTTATTTTGCCTTGTTCCTGATTATCGCCTTAGGATTCATATTGGGCAGAATACAGATCAAAGGCCTCTCTCTCGACGTATCAGCCGTTATCTTTATCGCTCTCCTATTCGGGCACTTCGGAGTAATCATTCCTAAGGAACTGGGAAATTTCGGTTTGGTATTGTTCATTTTCACCATCGGCATACAAGCGGGTCCGGGATTCTTCGACTCCTTCCGTTCGAAAGGGAAAACATTGATCATACTAACGCTTCTGATTGTCGGATCTGCCAGCCTTACCGGTTTGATACTTAAATATGTGGTCGGAATCGATACGCCGAGCCTCGTCGGACTGATCGCTGGGGCTCTGACCAGTACGCCAGGTCTTGCCGTCGCGATCGACAGCACGCACTCCTCCTCCGCTTCCATCGCCTATGGCATCGCCTATCCGTTCGGAGTGATCGGTGTGATACTTTTTATAAAATTATTGCCGAAATTGTTGCGCAAAGACATTATCGCCGAAGCCAAGGCACTCGAAGTACAGCGAAAAGGGAAATATCCCCCGTTGCATACGGCGACTTTCCGTATCACCCACGCCAATATATTCGGAAAAACACTGGCCCAGTTACAACTTCGTTCCATGACGGGAGCCGTCATTTCCCGTATAAAACATAAAGACCGGACAAGCATACCGGTAGCGCAAACCATCTTGCATGAAGGAGATATGATCAAGGCTGTCGGTAACGACAAGTCTTTGGAACAACTAGCACTTCTTGTCGGTGAACGTGTAGAGAACGACCTTCCTTTTGGCAGCACTCAGGAATTGCAATCTCTATTGGTGACGAACAAGAACGTCATTAATAAAAGTTTAGGATACCTGAATCTGCAACGCACGTTCAATTGTACCGTTACTCGTGTACGCCGAAGCGGTATCGACCTCTCACCCGAACCGGAATTAATGTTGAAATTCGGCGACAAGTTAATGGTTGCTGGAGAAAAAGAAGACATAAAGGAATTGGGACAGGTGTTCGGTAATGACGAGAAAAAACTTTCCGACACGGACTTTTTCCCGATTGCAGCCGGTATTGTCCTCGGAGTATTGTTCGGAAAACTGAACATTTCGTTTTCGGACTCCTTCTCTTTCTCACCCGGGCTGACAGGTGGCATCCTGATTGTCGCACTTATCCTGAGTGCAATTGGCAAAACGGGACCGATCATCTGGTCCATGTCAGGTTCCGCCAACCAGTTACTCCGTCAGATCGGCCTACTTCTGTTCCTCGCCGAGGTCGGAACATCCGCCGGTGTCAACCTGGTATCGACATTCCAAGAAAGCGGCTGGACATTATTCGGAATCGGTATGGCAATCACAATAGTACCGATGATCGTGGCTGTCTTGTTCGGCTATTTCGTATTCAAAATCCACATCTTAGACTTGATCGGGACGATCGCAGGAGGAATGACCAGTACGCCAGGACTTGCCGCCGCCGATTCGATGAGCGACAGTTCTGTTCCCAGCATCGCCTATGCGACGGTCTATCCAATTGCGATGGTGTTCCTGATTCTTTTTATCCAGTTCATCGCCGCATTGATTGTATAAGGATTATGAGGGTCGCAACCTCATAATCCGTATCAAAAACATTGCCAATTATAATATTTTCTATATATTTGTGACTATTAACAATATCACAAATCGCCATGCAAACAAACCAACAGTTTGACCTCGCCTTCAACTTGCTGCAGAACACCGGAACCAACCTCTTTCTGACAGGAAAAGCCGGAACGGGCAAAACTACCTTTTTAAAAAGGCTTAAAGAGGTTTCACCTAAACGAATGATCGTTGTTGCACCGACAGGAGTAGCTGCTATCAATGCTGGAGGCGTCACTATCCACTCCTTTTTCCAATTGCCGTTCGGGCCTTACATTCCGTCTTCACCGGAATACCGGGGAGGCAAAACAGATTTCAAGAACCAATTCCGCAAGGACAAAATCAATATTATTCGCAGTATGGACTTGCTGGTGATCGATGAGGTCAGCATGGTGCGCGCAGACTTGCTGGACGCTATCAGCGACGTCCTGCGTCGTTATAAAGATCACAGTAAACCTTTCGGAGGTGTCCAGTTATTGCTCATAGGAGACTTACAACAATTAGCTCCTGTCGCCAAAGATGATGAATGGAATCTGCTGAAAGAGCACTATCCGTCCACCTTCTTTTTCGACAGCAAGGCACTGTTGGAAAGCAATTATTTCTGTATTGAGCTGACACATGTCTACCGCCAAAGCGACACAAATTTCATCAACCTGTTGAATAATATCCGTGAGAACCGCTTCGACGACAAGACCTTGCAACGTCTGAACCAGCGGTACATCCCCAACTTCAGACCGGACGAACAATCGGGTTATATCACACTCACGACACATAACTACCAGGCACAGCAGATCAACAACCGAAAACTGGCGGAACTTCCCGGACAGCCTTACACTTTTTCAGCTGAGATCAATAACGACTTTCCCGAATATTCTTATCCGACCGACGACAAGTTAATCTTGAAATGCGGCGCGCAAGTCATGTTCGTCAAAAACGATTCGTCTTCCGAAAAACGATATTATAACGGGAAGATCGGAAAGATCGTATTTATCAACCCCAACAAGATAACCGTAGTCGACCGAGAAGGAAACGAGATCGTCGTCGAAAAGGAAATCTGGAACAATGTGAAATACACGATTGATCCCGAAACAAAGGAAATCACCGAAACCATTACCGGCACCTTCAGTCAATATCCGTTAAAAACAGCTTGGGCGATCACCATACACAAGAGCCAGGGATTGACTTTCGAGCATGCCATCATTGATGCTTCTGCCGCTTTTTCGCACGGACAGGTATATGTCGCACTCAGCCGTTGCAAAACGTTGGAAGGTCTTGTGTTGAGCAGTCAGATCACCCGCAACGCCATGATCAATGATTACCGGATACAGGAATTCACTTCATCGGTCGACAGTCGCCAGCCGCGTGAAGAGCAAATGCAGGCCGCACAGCAACTTTATTTCACGGAACTGATATGTGAACTGTTTGACTTCAACAATCTTCAGCAGCGCATACAATATGCCGCCTTTGTCGTGTACGGGAATCTGCAAAAATTATATCCGGAACTGAGCGTGCAGTATTCCAACACACGCGACGCATTCCGTTCCACGGTCACAGATGTCGGAGAACGATTCATCCAGCAATTGAAACGGCTGATAACAGGCAATACCGATTATCTGAAAGACGAAACGATCCAAGAGCGTGTCCGGAAAGGCGTGGCTTACTTTCTGGAGCAAATAGATCGCCTTTGCACCCCATTGCAGGAAGCATCGAATGTGGAAATAGACAATAAAGAAACACGCAAAACAATCAAGAATGCGTTAGACAAGTGGAACGAAGACCTTCGTATCAAACTGTCAACCTTGCAAGGTTGTCAAGATGGATTCACAATTTCCGGCTATCTGTCGGCTAAGGCCAAAGCAAGCATCGAACAACCGTCTGTTCCGACCACACGCAAACGTTCCGAAAAATCATCAGAGCCGGCTAAACTGGAAATATCGACAGACATCAAACATCCAGAACTATATGCCAACCTGAAACGCTGGCGCTATGAGGTAGCAACCGAAAAAGGACTTCCAACTTATACCATCCTGCAACAAAAGGCCCTGATCGGGGTAGCCAACACCTTACCCGCCAGCGGACGTGATCTCCTCAAAATCCCCGGTATCGGGAAAAAGATCGTCGAAAACTATGCCGCAAAGCTACTGGAAATCGTAGACGACTACAGGCAAGGGCTATAACGTGCCAATGCACCAATATACTAATGATATGAGCATTTTCCCATTGGCATATTGGCACATTATTTATTTTTTCAACTCGAACCCCATCATCATCCCATCATACTGGCTCGCCAACTTATTGAGTGCTTGTAAGGTCGTATTTTTAGAGACAGCAGACAGTTTTGTCAGGAAATCCAGTAATTTATCGGCATTGAAGAGCAAAGAAAGTTGGTCATTGGTGACAACGACATAAGCCGTCATCGTCGTCAACTTCGATTTCCCGATCTTGCCATAGTGCAGTTCCATCGTCTTATCGTCCGCATTAAAAGAATAAGTACCCTTCAAAGTACAGCCTTTCAGGACACTGGTGAATGTGCTGTCGGTATTAAACGTATAATTGAATGCCCCTTCGATGATTCCGATTTTCGCACAATAATCCTTCAGCTTCTTTTCCATCTCCGAAGAGGCCACACTTGCCGCCACATTCTTCAAAGCATTATCGCCTTCCAACTGGATGGCAGGATTCACATACGTCCACGTACCGGCTAATTTTTCCACTGTCAGCTTTTTTCCTCCGGTCACAGTAGTCACGGCGTCTTTTACGGCAGCAGAATTCAAAATGTCTTTAATTGATTGTCCATACGCCGAATCCGATACAGACAATATACCACAAACGGCCATCCCCAAAATCCAATTTTTTTTCATTTTTATCTATTCTTACTCATGTTTATACGTTACAAAAACACAAATAAAAAGGGGTACCGACAAGCACCCCTTCATATATCGTTCTGTAAAAAAAGATTAGAGTTTATCGTTAGAACCGAGTACGTTGATAATTTTGTGCTTATATAGCTTTTCCATATTATCACGAGCCGGGCCCAGATATTTACGTGGGTCGAATTCAGCCGGTTTTTCAGCGAATACCTTACGTACAGCAGCAGTCATAGCCAGACGAGAGTCAGAGTCGATGTTGATTTTGCAAACAGCAGACTTAGCAGCTTTACGCAATTCTTCTTCCGGAATGCCGATAGCATCTTTCAGTTTGCCACCGTATTTGTTGATGATAGCCACTTTGTCCTGAGGAACGGAAGACGATCCGTGAAGGACGATCGGGAAACCCGGGATACGTTTTTCGATTTCTTCCAGAATGTCGAAACGCAATGGAGGAGGAACTAAAATTCCATCGGCATTGCGGGTACATTGTTCCGGTTTGAATTTATTGGCTCCGTGGGAAGTACCGATAGAGATCGCCAGTGAATCTACACCTGTTCTCTTTACAAAGTCTTCTACTTCTTCCGGGCGGGTATAGGTGTGGTGTTCTGCAGAAACTTCGTCTTCTACACCGGCCAATACACCCAGCTCACCTTCAACGGTCACGTCGAATTGATGTGCATATTCCACTACTTTTTTCGTCAGGGCGACGTTTTCTTCGTATGAATGGTGCGAACCGTCGATCATCACAGACGAGAAGCCCATATCGATACAGCTTTTGCAAAGTTCGAACGTATCGCCGTGGTCTAAGTGAAGAACGATAGGAATATTCAAACCTAATTCTTTTGCATATTCTACTGCTCCCTGGGCCATATAGCGCAGGAGGGTTTGATTGGCATATTTACGGGCACCGCCTGATACTTGGAGGATAACCGGTGATTTCGTTTCAACAGCAGCAGAAATAATGGCTTGCATTTGTTCCATGTTGTTGAAGTTGAAGGCAGCAATAGCGTATTTGCCTGCCATCGCTTTTTTAAAAAGCTCTCTGCTGTTTACCAGCCCCAGTTCTTTGTAACTAACCATAGTGTTTATTTTAGAATTTACTTAAGTGGCACGCCACATTGATATTATTTGCAGGATAAGCGCCTGATAGCGGTTTTATTCTTTGCACACGGGTCATCAGGCCTCTCTTGTATGGTTCAAAATTAAGAAATTCTGAATAAAGTGTTGCACAATTAGAATAAAATTTCTGTTTATAAAACCGATGAGGTCGGGTGTGGCTTTTTACCTTCTTTTTCCCAGTATTCTCAACAGCATGATGAATAGGTTGATGAAATCCAGGTATAGAGTCAGTGCACCCAGGATTGCCCATTTCTGGGTGTGTTCATTATTGTCCATTCGGGCAAGGGCTTTGATTTTCTGGGTGTCCCAGGCAATCAGTCCGATAAATACGGCCACTCCGATATAAGTTACCACCCAATACAGTGTTTCACTTTTCAGGAAGAAATTCACCACCGAAGCGATAATGATTCCTACCAGCACCATAATACAGAGATTACCTATTTTAGTCAGGTCGGTTTTTGTAAAATAACCATACAGGCTCATGGCCCCGAAAGTCCCTGCCGTTATAAAAAATGTCGAAGCGATCGATTCTGCGGTGAAAATGAAAAAATAGATCGAAAAAGTGATCCCCGTCAATACGGAATAGAGCATAAAGAGGGTTGAAAGCGTTCTCAGGCTGAATTGGTTTACCCTGGCCGACATCACCCATACCACTCCCAGTTGGGCGATAAGTAATCCCCAGAATAATACGTTGTTACTCAATACGGCTTCTGCAATGGAAGGAGTATTGGCGACCAGGGTTGCAGTCCCTCCGGTCAACAAAAGGGCTGTACACATCCAGGTGTACACATTTCTGATCAGAGTGTTGGTTGCAACGGTTGTTGTCTGATACCGGTTTGTCGTTGTTGTTTCTAAATCGTAGCTCATAATTTAATTTACCATTGAATTTCTGAAAGTCCGTGTTCTTTTAAATATTGATTGGTTTGGCTGAACTGGTGATTACCGAACCAGCCCCCGCGGTTAGCCGACAAGGGAGACGGGTGTACACATTTCAGCACTAAATGTTTGTGTGTGTCGATGAAAGCGCCTTTACGCTGGGCATAAGAGCCCCAAAGCAGGAATACAAGATTTTCTTTCCGGTCCGCCAGCAAACGGATCACGGCATCGGTAAAAGTTTCCCAGCCCTTGTTCTGATGCGAGCCGGCCTGGTGGGCACGTACGGTAAGCGTGGCGTTCAGGAGCAGTACCCCCTGATCCGACCAGCGTTCCAGATTGCCCGAAACGGGGATGGGAGTTCCTAAATCGTCGTGTATTTCCTTAAATATATTTTGCAGAGAAGGCGGTTGCTCGATGCCTTCCGGTACGGAGAAGCAAAGCCCGTGTGCCTGTCCCGGGCCGTGATAAGGGTCTTGTCCCAAAATGACGACTTTTGTATTATCTACCGTACAATGGTTGAAAGCATTGAAAATGAGTTTTCCGGGAGGATAGATCCGGGTGGTTTGATACTCGTTTTTTACGAAATTGATCAACTCTGAAAAATAAGGTTTCTCAAATTCATTTTTCAGCAGTTCTTTCCAGGATTCTTCGATTTTAACATCCACCATAATTGTTATTTAGTTTTAGTCTGTATTTTTTGCACACCGTTTAGCGCAGCACTTCCACTTCGAACATTTTCGGCCATTTCTTACCGGTCAGGTAAAATGTTTTTTTCTCCGGATTATAGGCTATGCCGTTCAGTACATCGTCCGTATCGTCCAGACGGACTTTATCCCTTGCCGGTAACAGGTTTTCCAGGTTCATCTCGCCGACCACCGCTCCCGTTTCCGGATCGATGGCTACAATCCGGTCGGTCATCCACACATTTGCCCACACCAGACCGTCGATGTATTCCAATTCATTCAGGCGCGATACTGCACCCCGGTGATCATAGACTTCCACTTCTTTGATGACATTGAATGTCGAAGGAGCGATGTGGTACAGCTTGTTACTACCGTCGCTCATAATGAGTTTATCGCCTATGGTAGTGATTCCCCAGCCTTCGGTGTTATAGGTGAAAGTAGATTGCAGAGAGAAGGTGTTCAGGTCGTAAATGAAGCCTTTCCGGGAACGCCAGGTGATTTGGTAGATTTTATCTTTATAGATGGTAATGCCTTCGCCGAACAATTGGCTGTCTATCCCTAATATCGATAATGCTTTTCCGGTCGCTATATCTATTTTGCGGAGGGTCGATTCGCCGTATTGTCCTGTGCCCTCATACATTATCCCGTCCTGATACACCAAGCCCTGTGTATAGGCTTTCGGGTCGTGGGGGAAGGTGTTGATTACTTTCCATTTATAGGTTTTGGGAGCTTTGGCCGGTTTTATCCGGATATAGGTCGAAGCGATGCCCTGTTTGCCTTCGGGATACCACGCTATGACTTTTACTGAATTACTTCCGGTTTTGGTTTCCGGCAAACGGTAGGTATAAGTTTGGATATCCCTGCCCGTTGTTCCGATTTTTTCACCGTTCAGAAAATAGGTTGCGGAATCGGCCGTAAGATCGTCTGAAGGAGTGAAGGTGATCGTTAGCTCGTCGTTAAAACTGTATAACTTGTTTTTTTCGGGCGATACCAGCCGGATGTCCACGTATTTTGTCTCTTTAGAGGAAACCGGAGCCTGTAATGCCGGTTTCCCGGTTGTCTGGGTTCCGGCGTTCCGGCCACAGGAACCGAGTAATAAAAAGAGAACTATAAAATAGTAATAAGGCATAACGTTTAATTAGGGTATAACCGGTATGATTCTTTTCCGGGCGGAATTATTTTTCTTCCGGCCCGGTAATGCTCCATTCGTATCCGTCTTTCGTGTCCTTCACGGCCACTCCGGCTGCTTTCAGTTCATCCCGGATTTTATCGGAAGTCGCCCAGTCTTTTTTCTGTTTGGCTTCCGTACGGATCGACATGACCATGTCGAGCACCTTACCCAATACTTCGTGATTCGTTCCCGATGCACCCGCTTCTGCTTTCAATCCTAAAATATCGTAAGTGAAGTCGTGATACAGCTTTTTCAGCAAGGCTAAATTCCCTTCGTCTATTTTCTCCGTCCCTGCCGCCAGCGAATTAACGATACGCACGCCGTCGAAGAGGTGCGAGATCAGAATGGGGGTGTTCAGGTCGTCGTTCAGTGCTTCGAAACATTTGTCCCACAGTTCCTGCACATCGACCGTGCTTTCGCCGGAAGCTTTCCCTTTATCGAGAGTGGCTACGGCTGCCATCAGGCGTTCGTATCCTTTTTCCGCCGCTTTCAAAGCTTCGTTTGAAAAGTCCAGCGGACTCCGGTAATGTGCCTGTAAGATGAAAAAGCGGACGGTCATGGGAGAGTATGCCTGTTCCAGCACATCGTTCTCGCCTGAAAACAGTTGATCGAGCGTGATGAAATTTCCCAACGATTTTCCCATTTTCTGTCCGTTAATGGTAATCATATTGTTGTGCATCCAGTATTTCACGGCTTCGTGTCCGTAAGCTGCTGTACTTTGGGCGATTTCACATTCGTGGTGTGGAAACTGGAGGTCGAGGCCGCCTCCGTGAATGTCGAAACGGTCGCCTAAATATTTTTGGCTCATGCACGAACACTCCAGATGCCAGCCTGGAAAACCGTTACTCCAGGGAGAAGGCCAGCGCATGATGTGCTCCGGGGAAGCTTTTTTCCACAAGGCGAAATCGAACGGGTTCTTTTTTTCATTCTGTCCGTCCAGTTGCCGGGTGTTGGCCATCAGCTCGTCCACCCGCCGTCCGGAGAGTTTTCCGTAATCGTATTTTTTATTGTAAGCCTCTACGTCGAAATAGATACTTCCGTCACTTTCATAAGCAAAACCGTTTTCCATGATTTTTTTCACCAGTTCTTCCTGTTCGATGATGTGACCGGAAGCATGCGGTTCGATGCTGGGGGGCAGGGTGTTCAGGTCGTCCATGTTTTTGTGGTAACGGTTCGTATAGAACTGTACGATTTCCATGGGTTCCAGCCGGTCGAGCTTTGCTTTTTTCTCAATTTTATCCTCGCCGTCGTCGCTGTCGTTCGTCAGATGCCCTACATCGGTGATGTTACGCACATAGCGCACTTTGTAGCCGAGGTATTTCAAGTAGCGGAATAGCAGATCGAAGGTAATGGCAGGACGGGCATGTCCCAGATGAGCATCGCCATATACCGTGGGCCCGCATACGTAAAGGCCGACAAACGGCGGATTGAGCGGTTCGAACACTTCCTTTGCCCGTGATAGCGTGTTGTATATCGTCAGTTTATTTTCCATGGGTATTTATCAAAATCTTATTTATTTGTTTACTTCTCCGGTTTTTGTCCGGCTGTTTACTTATTGTAAAATGTCCGGTTGTTTTTCTTGCTTCTTAATAGGTTTGAATACAAGGTATTACTACAAATGGAGTTGTAAAATTAGTGTTAATAATTGAAAGTTGAAAATAGGAGGTCGGAATTTTATGGATTTCCCGGAATTTTCATTTTTTGCCGGATGACCGTTTTTAGGATTTATACAATTGAGTATTTGCCTGATTAAATCTTCCCGGAAAAGATTTACGATATTATATTAAGTATATTTAATCGTCGATATGTGAAAATTTATAAAAATTAATATTGTTTTTTGCTAATAAATAATTATCTTTGTTTTCATAGGTTTGTAAATGTGTTAGTTTTCAAAATAAGTAGAATTCAAAAATTAAGATTATGAAGTTTCTTGCGAAAGGTTTTTACCTGCTTTGCATGCTGGTATTTGCTGCTGGAATGTCAGCTTGTAGTGATGATAATAAAGACGGGGACACGCCTCCTCCTCCATCCCCTTTAACTCCGGACGAGCATAAGGCTAAACTGGAAACGGTTGGGAAAGATTTTATTGCTAAGTTCAATGCCGAAGACCACCGGACTGCGGTGGAAACGATCGATTATCTGATCGATATTCTCGAAACATCCGGATTGTTCGGAGAGGACGATGAGGATATGCCTATCGTGCCCGATTACAATCCTATGGTGCAAATGCTCTCTTCTTTGCGTTCCGTGGCTAAAAGCAACAGCCTGACCGGATTGACAACTTTGGCAGCGGAAGTCGATAAGGTGAGTCTGGCAGACTATGCAGGCGTTTATACCTATAATGAATCCAATGAGGATTGGGATAAGGTCGATGCAACAGGAAAAATCGAATTGAATTTCAATAACGGTAAGGCCTGTGTGCTGGCTTTGACTTTTGAAGGCGGAAAAGATTATGTTTATGAAAATACGGCTGTGAATATCCCTGCCAAGATGACCGTTTCTTTGAAGGTGGCCGGAAGTGAGCAGATCGGTGCATCGGTGAACACAAACTTGGCCGATAATCAAAAGTCTGCCGACGTTGAAGTGAAAATGACATTGAACGGCGGTTATGCCTGGGAACTGGCTTTGAATGCTAAAAGTAATGTGATAACCGAAGTTTATAAAATGTCGAAAAACGGTGAAATACTGATCAATTCCAGCGCAGAAATCACCGGACAGAATCTGACCGATCCGAATGCTCTCGAAAGCAGCGAAGCCGAAGACCTGCTGTCTGAAGGAGAATTATCCGTCAATATCATGGATGTGGTTGTCAAGGGACAGGGAGACATCAAAGCTATAATCAAGGGTGTCGATGCAATAACCGAATCTTCTTCCAGCAAGGCAGGGGCACAGAAAGAGGCCGATATCTATAATAAATATGCTTCTATGGCATTATATTATTCCGGTGGCTCTGAAAAAGTGGCTGATGTTAAAATGGATATCGTTAAGGACGAAGACGATAATAATGTAGGTTACGATCCGGCTCCGAGTACCGGAAAAATGGAGCAAAGTGCTAATGGTAGTACATCGTATGAGTATTATGATACAACTCCTGTGTTGATTTTTGCCAGCGATGGGTCTAAATACGACATGGAAACTTATTTCAGTGAAGCTAATTTCGGTTCATTGATCCAGTCGGTGAAAACTTTAGTTAATAAATATGCTGCAATGGTCGGTGAAACCGTTGATTTTTAAATAGCATTTTTAATTTACCGGAAGTGCATCCTTTTCAGGGATGCACTTTTTTTGTGCCGGATAGAATACGGAATAAGTTTTTCGTCCATAGCCGCACCATATTCCGATGCCTCCGTTGCTTATGTTGGTGGGCAGGTTCTGATTGGCAGGGAAAAACGGGTTCTGTCCGTTGACCAATTCATTCTCATAAGCTGTCCAATAACGGAATCCGAATTCCGGGAGAGTGCAAAACTGTACCAATACGGTGTCGTAAACGTTAAAATGGGATTCGAAATTTTTGAGCTGGCGTTGGTCTATCCCCTGATTTACCGTGATGTTCATCGATTGGCCATTGAATAGATTGTCGTCGAAATTCCCCATAAGCGACGATAGAAAGCGGGTATTTTTGTGGAGAACCTTCGTAAATAATTTATAGTAATTCTTTTCACCTGCCGGATCGGTGAATGTGGCTTCGATGGAATATAACGTGTCGTTGGCAGAAAGTTCCGGGATGAGGCCGGTTAGGGAGACGGAAGTGGGAATCGTGGTCTGGGCGGTCCATTCCCGACCGGAATATTCTACTTTCAAGGTGTAAGTTTTACCTGCTTCTCCCAGTAATTTGCTGCCCCGGTAGATAAAAGGCGGAAAATAGTTTTTGTCGATCCGTCCGGTCAGCACTTCGGTTTCTTCGCCGTCGCTGACGCTTACTTTTGCCCAGCGTACGACCATATCTTCGATACTGGTACTGTCTATGTTCGATAAAAGAGGTTTTGTTTGGGTGAGGATGATGTAAGGGACTTCACCTTCTTTGATCCAGCCTTCCACTACCAATTTGTATTCAAAATCGTCGAGATTGGATGTTTCGACACACCCGTTGAGCAACAACAGGCAAAGCAACAGGCAATATGTATGGATTCTGGGCATAGTTACTGAAATTAAACCGGATTCATTTAAAATTTAAAGGTCCAACTGATCGAAGGAATAATATCGTAAAGACGTTTATTCTTTTGCTTGATCCTGATTTGGTCGTTTCCCTGTTCGCTCGGTTTGGCCACCACAAAAATGTAAATCGGATTATTACGTTTGTAAGCATTGTAAACCGAAAAATTCAAACCGCTTTCCCGGCTCTTTTGCTTAAAAAACCAATAATTTGCCGAAATATCCAGCCGGTGATAGGCCGGCATTCTCGCTTCGTTGTATTTTCCATACTCTTTCACGATATTGCCTTCCAGCATGTAGATACTTTGGGGCATGGTGAAGGCATTGCCGGTAGCATAAACGAAAACGGATGAAAAATCCCATTTGTCGTTCAGTTTATAACTGGCTACCACCGAAAGATCGTGGCGGCGGTCGTGTTTTGCGGGGAAAGCGTTCCCATCCCGTATGGCCGGGAAATAGCGCTTCGACCATCCTAAAGTATAGCTGATCCAGCCGTTGAACTTGCCTGAATTCTTTTTAAACATGAATTCTGCTCCGTAAGCCTTACCTTTACCGTAATTGATGCTTTTTTCCAAAATATATTGCTGATTAAAGAGGTCGAACAACGTGCTTTTATATTCCATCTGGTTGCTCATGTGGCGATAATATACCTCGGTGGAGAATTCATAGGCATTGTTCCAAAGCGACTGGAAGTAGCCGAGCGAAAAATTATCTCCCGTTTGTACGGGAATATTTTTAGAAGCCGGAACCCAAAAATCGGTGGGGAGGCCTACGCCGGAGATGGAAACCAGACTGATAAATTGTCGTTGCCGGTTATAGCTGAATTGCAGGGAATTGTTTTCTCCCGGAGTGTAGCGAAGGTTAAATCGGGGTTCCGGAGCGTGCCGGAAACCGAAAGCTTTTCCTCTGCCGAAATGTGTGGAATCGACCACTTCCCCGCGTTCGTCGTAGTTCAGGTCATCATAAGGGCCGGTTTGGAAATTGAACGTATATCTAAGCCCCAGTTCTGCCGATAACCGGGGAAATAAATGAAAACGGGCACTGAGGAAGACAGCCGTTTCGTGAGTGTGGTAGGTTTGTACTCCGGATTCTCCCCAGTTTGCATTTTTATTTTCGATCGTGGGAGATTGGGGGAATACGATATGATAAATATATTCCGCCCCTGTTGTAAAAAGAATCCCCGCTTTGTGGAATGTGAACCGGTTGCGGAATCCCCAATCCCGTATGTTCGACGGCAGACTGGCGGACAGGGAATTTTGCCGGATATGGAGCGAGTTACGGTATTGCGACATGAAAAAGGAATTTTTCATGGTAAGTCCTCTTTGCCAACGGTGCTCCCAGGAAAGGGAAGAGGCTAAATTCCACCATTTCATTTTCCCTTCCAGCATATAATCCGAATCTTCGATATTGAGCCTGTCTTCCCCCCAATAAGCGTTGAAGGAAATTTGATCGTTGTCTGAAAGTTTGCTGACAAGGCTAAGGTTATAATCCTGAAATTCGTAATCGAAAGGCATTTCTTCCTCTTTATTGCTTGCCATGCTGCGGATAAACGGTTTCAGGGTTAAGCCAACATAAGTTTTACGTCCCGAAAGATAAAGTGCCGTTTTCCGGCTGAGAGGCAGGGATAAGGTCGCTTGTGAGGAGATCAGCCCGATATCGCCGGAAACAGTTGTTTTCTCCGGTATTTTTTCCGGGGATCTGATTTCGAGCAGGGAAGAAAGCCTGCCGCCCCGGTCTGCCTGCATATTGGATTTATGGAGTTTGAAAGAACCGATATGTCCGGTATTGAATATCGAAAACAGTCCTAAAAGATGAGACGCATTGTAAATAGGAGCTTCGTTCCATAAAATCAGGTTATGCCCGGGTTCTCCTCCCCGGATGAAAATACCGGAATTTCCGTCTCCTGCCGTTTGAATACCGGGTGTCAATTGCAATATTTTTAGCGGGTCGTTCGTTCCCATGAATTTGGGCAGGCTTTTCAACTCTTCCATATTCAGGTCGATTCGCCCTCCCGAAAGCCCGCTGATCTTCTGGCGGTTTCCTGCATGCGTTACGATCGATTCCTTCAATTCCCGGGCAAGAGGGGTAAGCCGGAGCAGGATCGTATCGTCCCGGGTTAATTGAAAAGAATACTCTGCATCTTCATAGGCCAGGTGACGGGTGTGCAGGATGTATGTTCCCGGTTGTAGCCGGAAATCGAAATCCCCTTGTTTTCCGGTGGTTTTCTTTTGCTGTCCGTCTATCAACACAACGACATCTTCGACCGGCGAGCCTGTGCCGGCATCGACGACCTTGCCCTGTAAACGACAAGACATTTGCCCTCTGGCCGGTAAAATAACCGGTAATAGTATGCAGATGCAAATGCAAAACTGTAAAAAACGCACGTTACAACCTGAATTGATAATCTGGTTACAAAGATAATATTATTCGGAAAACAGTGGGAAGAAGGGGGAAATAAAATCCGGTTTCCCGCATCGGAAAGCTTACTGGCTTTCGAACGGGAAACCGGAGAAAAAAGAGGTATTTCTCTTGTTAGAAGTTTACCTGGAAACCGATAGTCAGGGTTTCTTTGAATTGCAGGCGCGGACCTTTCGTCCCGTCCTTTTGTGCGATCTTAATATCGTCGTCGTAGATCATATTGGTGCCGATATTGGCAGAGAACCATTGATTGATCTTCATATTCAGTTGTACGATCCAGTTTACATCCACATTTTGCGGTTTTTCCAGATAATTGGAATAAAGGTCGAGCCGGGAATAAACCGTCATGTTTTTAAGAAATTCATAATTGGCCTCCATCCGCAGATTTGCTCCGAATTCCGAGAGCAGGTGTTTGCCGGGGTCCACACCGAAATCTCCCTGGTCGGAAAGAATTTTACTGCTGACGAATGTTCCCCGCCAGGTTGCGGGAGAAAGTGTGGCTGTAAACCATTTTTTAGGTTTCCAGGTCAAACCTGCACCCACCATCAGGTAACCGGGGGCCATAAAGCGGGAAATAAAAACATCCGGATCGACATTATAGTCGTAGCCTTTGGCAAACTGGGTTTGAAAGGTCATCAGTCCGCTCAGGTACAAAGATTTTTTTAATTGATAACCGTAAATGGAAGAAAGATACAGGTTATCGTTTGTTTTCTTAGTTCCTTCGGATTTGGTTTTATTCAGTCCGTAAGCCATTTCAAGCCGGTTTTGCCATAGGTGGCGGTCGCGCTTGAAGTCTAACTTATAATTGAAATTCAGGTTGAATCCAACGGCATTATCACCACCGGCAGCCCAGTTGCTTAGGCTGATTTGGGAAAGATTGATGCCTATTAATCCTCCTCGTGTCCAGGAAGTATCCCTTCCCGGCTGTGCAGAAACAGATTGAAATCCGTAAAAGGTGAGGAATGCCAATGCTGCAATAAAAAATTTAAATTTCATGGTCTTTTGTTTTGTTTTTTTTGGTTTTGTACGAAAACATTTCCTTTTGGGTTTTGGGTAAAATTATTATTATTTTTAAACATTAAGATATTTTTTTGGAGAGATGTTATGAAATTTTCATTTTATATAATAGGGTATTTAATATTAATTATTTGATATTCTGTTTCTTGATGCGCGAAATGGTTATGATCTCCACTTCTGAAAAATAGTTTGGTAAGATTTTGTTTTTACTATTTTGTTCTGTGAAACGGGATGTTTCCATATATTATAAAAATACTGTACTTTTTTTCGGGTGCAGGTAGCAGATGTATCCTTCTGCCGGATACCGGTGAATAAAAATAGAACGGAATCCCGGAAGAGAAGGGAATGTATCGTTCCCCTGGGGATTTTATCCGGCAGGCAAATAGATCGTTTTTGAAACTATATTGGTTTCACTTTATAAAATTTACCTGTTTTTATAAACTTATTGTGCGAATTTAAGTAAAAACTTAAAAAACGGAATGTTTTACAGATAAATTTTGAAGTTATGAATTTTCTTTGGTTTATTATTATTGGTATCGCTGCCGGATATTTTGCCGGGAAAGTGATGAGAGGCGGAGGTTTCGGATTGATTCTCAACCTTATTATAGGTATTATCGGAGGTGTTTTGGGCGGCTGGGTGTTCAGCCTGTTCGGAGTACAGTTCGGGGGAATTCTCGGTAGTCTGGTAACAGCGACGCTGGGGGCTATCATTTTACTGTGGATCGCTTCTTTGTTTCAGAAACGTCCCCGGGATTAGCACTTCTGGGGAAATTTGGCCGGGAGGAATGAACGGGTTTAATTGTTTTTATCGTACTTTTGCTCTATAAATTAAAGGAGATGAAAAGTATCATGTTATGTGCGTTATTATGTTTGATATTGACAAGCAGTCGGGCACAGGATAACGAAACGGTTCAGGAAAAAAATGTAAAAGTGGGACAAGATAAAGATACATGGCAAAAATTATCTACGGCCGAATTCGGGAAATTGTTATCGGATACCACGATCCTGCTGATCGATGTCCGTACTCCCGATGAATATAAGAGCGGACATATCCCCGGAGCTAAAAATATCGATGTTAAGAACTGGAACTTCGAACAGGAGATCGGGAAACTCGATTCCTGCCGTCTGGTGGCGGTGTATTGCAGAAGCGGAATGCGCAGTACGATGGCCGCGGTCAAATTGACACAAAAAGGATTTAAGGTCTTTGAGTTGGAAAAAGGGATCAACTCGTGGACAGGAGAAAAAGAAAAGTAGCCCGGTAAAGGCTACTTTTTTTTATTTTTTCTTTTGAGTTTGTTCTTTGATCCAATCGCCCATGACTTTTAAAACTTCGGGCGAGAAAGTCTGTTCAATCTCTGCATATTCGGCTATTACACCCGTTTTGCATTCCTGAAACAGGTGGTTTAAACCCGGAAAAGATACGGTTTTAACTTTTTGGTTCCCGCTTTTTTGCAAAGCATTACGGATTCCTTCCAGATTTTCATGGGCAACCACTTGCAAATCTTTTTCTCCGTTCAGGGCTAATACGGGACATTTCACTTTGGCCAGTACGGGTGCAGGATCGTAGGCGATAAAATAACGCGTCCAGGGATCCGTTATTTTTGCAATGGCTTGGCGTATATACTTTTGTTTTGCTTCAGGCGTCAGCGATTCGTTGCCGGGTGAAGTTTCGAAAGTCTTTTTATATAAACTGTCTAATTTGCTTGCGGCTTCTTGCACCGGGTAGTCGATTACAATCCGGCCTGCTTCACGTTGAACTGCTCCGACTGTCCTGATTTCCTCTTCCCCTCCGCCTGCCGCTTTGGTTAAGGTAATTGCTTGCGTGACTAACAGGTCATGGCCTTTCGTCCCGACTCCTGCTAACAATACGATAAAAGCAATCTGTGAATCGTTTGCCGCTACCATAGGTGCGATCATGCCTCCTTCGCTATGGCCGACCAGGCCGATCCGGTTGGATTGAATCTCTTTTCTTGTTTTTAGATAATTCACTGCGGCCTGCACGTCGGTAGCGAAATCCTGTGACGTAGCCCCGGAGAATTGTCCTCCCGACTTGCCGAAACCCCGGTCGTCGAAGCGTAGTACGGCAATTCCCTGCCGCGTAAGGTAATCGGCGATTACCAGGAAAGGTTTATGCCCCATTAATTCTTCGTTCCGGTCTTGCGGTCCGCTTCCGCTGATTAATACCACGGCCGGAAATTTTCCTTCTTTTTGAGGTAATGTCAGGGTTCCTGCCAGGGTAATCCCTGCTGCCGGGTTTTCAAAAGTGAGGTCTTCGGTATGATAAGGGAAAGGCGGTTTCGGCTCTTGCGGGCGCTTCCGTATCGTTTCCTGACGGGAAAGATCGAGTGGGAACGGCAGGTTATGCTGTGTGAATGTTCCTTTGATCTCCCCATTGGCGTAATCGCCTTTATATTGTGCATTGAGCTTCGGGATTTCAATGGTTAGGTGTGTGCCGTCGAAAGTGGTACTTCCGGTAGTTATGCCGTTGGAGTGTTGGTCGGGGCTGTCGAGTAGGGTTTGATAGGAGCCGTCTTTCTCGCTGATATGGAAAATGAGCCTTAAGTCGAATTGGACTAATCTACCGTACCAGGTGCCTGTAATATCCTGTGCCTGGCAATAAAGTAAACTTACCAGAAAAAAGAGAGTCAAACTTATTCTTTTCATAGGTCGGGGTATTAGGGGAAGGTTTAAGATTTTGAATGAATATATTTTTAATTTTGTAAATATAATGTCTTTTGGGTCTCCTTTTCCGCTACGCCCCGTTATATAGATTATATATTATAATTTGATTGCAGGAGAGCTGGCTTTTATTTCATCCGGAAAGCGGAATCTTATTCGCCGATGAGGTCTCGGACGATTTTTAACAACTGGGGGGCTGAGACGGGTTTCGTAATAAAACCCGAGCTCCCGGCTTGTTCCGCTTCTTCCCTGTCTGCTTCGAAAGCATAGGCGGTTTGCATTACGATGGGTAAATCCCTGTATTTTTTCCGTATGGCCTTCAATGCTTCCAAACCGTCCATCTCCGGCATTTTTACATCCATCAGAATCAGGTCGATGTATTGCTCCTCGATGGTTTGAACGGCATCCTTACCATTTTTCACCCATACCAGTTCATAGTGCTTTTGCAATATGATTTTTAATAGCATATAATTGCTTTCATTGTCTTCTGCGATCAGGATTGTTTTCCGTTTCGAACTTTCAGGAACGGATGAGGCGTTCGTTACCGTCTGCTTTAAAGAAGAATTCGTTGCTTCCTGCTCAATAAATTCGATATGAAGAGGTAGAACGATCGTAAAAAGGCTGCCTTCTCCTTCTTTGGATTGGAGACGGATTTCCCCGCCTAATTTCTGAATGATCCCCTGGCAAATGGAAAGTCCCAAACCTGTGCCTTGTATAAATTCGTCCCGTTTGTAAAAACGTTCGAAAATCATTTTCTGCTCTTTCTCGGGAATCCCCCTTCCGGTGTCCTGTACATAAATATACAGGAGTTTTTGAGGGCTGTCTATTCTATATCCCAGCTGGATATATCCTGAGGTGGTAAACTTAATAGCGTTGTTGAGCAGATTGGTTATCACTTGATTCAACCGGATTTTATCGGTAGTGATCTGGACAGGGGCCGCCGGGATGTCTTTGCGTAATTCTACATTTTGGGGCATCATCATCTGATAGGTAATGTAGATATCGTCCATCAGTTGATTTAGATTGATTTCCTGAGAAGTAACACTCAGGCTATCGGATTCGATCCGGGATATTTCCAGAATATCGTCGATCAATTTCAGCAATAGCTCACAATTCCGGTTGATAATATTGATAAACTCTCTTCTTTCTTCCTGAGATTGTTCGTTTTCGTCGGTCAATAGATTGGAAAAGCCGACAATGGCATTCAGAGGCGTACGTATTTCGTGGCTCATATTGGCCAGAAACGATTGTTTTAGCTCTGCTTTTGCTGCCAGGTCGCGGGATTCGGTCAGTTCCGTTTCCCTTTTTTTATAATCCTCGATATTTAAAATCAGACCGATGATCGAGCCCGCCGAAATAATATCTATATACCGGAATTCATACCAGATATATCCTGCTCCGTTAAAATTACATCGGATATGAAAGCTTGCCCGGTTTTGGTGTTTTTCTTCCCTTATTTGCCAAAAAGACTTGACGGCTTTGGCATAATCGTCGGGATGGGTGATTTCTTCGATCTCCTGTAAAGTGAAAGAGCGGGGAGCCATGTTTAATTTTTCGAAAAAATCTTTGTCGAAAGTAAGAATGCCTTTCTGTGTATCGTATCTCCAGGCAAAGATATTACTGCCTTCTAAAGCTAAAGATAAAAAATCCCTCTCTCTTTTTAAGTTCGATTGGGCTTCCCGTTTACGTTTGGATTCTCTGGAATACAGATAGCTGAGATAGACGATAAGTGTGATGATGAATAAGCCTAGAAACATGCTTAGCACCATGATCTCTGTTTTGTACCGGATATGAAAAGGGATATTGACTACAACGTAATCGTCGGGCAATGAATCTTCCGATATTTTCCAACGTGCCAGTTCGTTCCAATCTACGATATGCTTTTTGCTGCTTTGAGAAATCGGTATCTGACTGGCTTTTTCTCCTTTCAGAATCCGGCTGGCTAAAGCCGTGCTTTCGGATGCCTGAATGTCGATGGTCGTGATATACCCGCCCAAAATTCCCTGATGATAGTCGAATCCTTCGCTGATCACCGTGAAGATGGGGATGGCCGACATCCGTCCGATACGCATGGTGGTATAATCGTATTTTGTTTGGATAAAGGCGGAATATTTCACCATGCCGCTGATCGTCCATAAAAGTCCGTTTCGGTCTTTTTTCCGTAAATTGATGAAATAAAACGACGTCGTGTCCGGACGGTCGAGATCGGGTTCGTTATCTTCGTGAAAAATGTCGATATTGGGATGCTCCGTGTAAGATGTCGGGTCTTTCAGATAATTGAAAAGAAAGTAAGATATTTTGGGATAATCCCTTCTTAGCTGATCGGCAATCTCCCGGGTGACTTGCCGTCCTAAATAGGTGTCGTCGTGAAAAAAACGGATGCGTGTTTTCCCCAGTAATTTTTCCACCATGTTAATGGTCTCCAGATAATCGGGCTTATCCCATAATCCGGTGACTTCTTTATAACTTTTCAGCAATTCCCAATTCGGGAAATTTACCCCTGTGAAAACAATCGGTGTCGTTTGCACTAATGGGTGCCCGCAGGCAAGCAGGGAATAGGTGGCCTGATCTTCATTTACCAAAATCAAATCGGGTTTCCACGCACTTATGCTGTCCATGCAATCATACATCCGCTGCGTTTCATCGTCCGCTTCATATTGCTCGCAATTCAGGTAAAATGTATGAATATCGGTTTGAATGCCTTGTTTGGCGAATCCGTCGGCGATCAACCGGTTCAGATCGGGATAAGCCACATAGTCGGGAGCATAGGAGTGTATGACCAATATTTTATGGGTTTGCTTCTGGTTTGACACACCCCAGGCATAACTTGTTTTCCCGATAAGGGAAAAGAAGATCGTTAAAGTGATGGTAAGATATATGCTATATAGGTTACGTGTCATTTAAATTTGTTCCCGTCTTTGATTCTTGCGTATGCAAATATAAATATTTCATACGGTTACTTTAGTATTTAAGATATTTTAATTTCGGTATAAAAAATTATTTT
>UQTM01000045.1 GCA_900544025.1 uncultured Odoribacter sp. | reverse complement strand
GTGAGTAACTCGATGGAATAGAAAAAAACAGATGAATTTCCAGTGTAAAACTGTTGATAAGTTGTAAGAAGATTATCGGATAAAAGTAGTTTGTTTTTTTGGGAACTTCGAGAAAAAATATAAAAAGGGGTACTGTTTTAATAACCAAATTTATTTGATTATTTTCATTCGGAAGTTTTCAACATATCGTACACAAGTTATTCACAGAAAAAATGCAGATATGTAAAAATTAAAATACGGATGTTTATCTCATCCGATTGATAAACATCCGTATTTTATATAAATATCGATTAGATTTTACTTAATATAGAAGTGGTTGAATAACCTACTGTCAGGTCGATGGTTACAATCTCGCCTCCTTTGTTCTGTACTATATCGTAGCCTATGATATTTTCCGGTTTATAATCTTTACCTTTTACTAAAATATCCGGTTGTATATACTTAATAAGCTCATAAGGTGTATCTTCGTCGAAAAGCACGACTTTATCCACAAAAATCAAAGCAGAAAGCAAAATAGCGCGTGCTTCCTGATTATTTATAGGGCGATTCTCTCCTTTCAATCTTTTTACGGAAGCATCTGTATTGAGACCGATCACTAATTTTGTTCCTAAAGCTGCTGCTTGGGCGAGGTATTCTATATGTCCTTTGTGTACAATATCGAAACAACCGTTGGTAAAAACGATTTTTTCATTTTTAAATCGCCATTGATTTAAGGTACTGAATAAATCTTCTTTATTAGTAGTGATTTTATTTTCTATAAATGACAGATAGTTCATACCTTATCGGTTATTACCCTTAAATGAGTTGATTTGTAACTGTGTCCGGGAATACGAGCGTAGGTGTATGTTGTTTGGCTTCTTCAAAATCCATCGATGCATACGAAATGATAATCACAACATCCCCTACGGCACATTTACGGGCAGCAGGCCCGTTTAAGCAAACCACTCCGGAACCTCTTTCCCCTTTGATTACGTAGGTTTCCAGTCGCTCCCCATTGTTTACATTAACGATTTGTACTTTTTCGTTTTCAATAATATTGGCAGCTTCCATTAAGGCAACATCGATCGTAATGCTTCCTACATATTGTAAATTGGCTTCAGTGACAGTTACCTTATGAATTTTTGACTTTACGACTTCTATAAACATCTTTTTAATTTTAGATTAAAATTAAAGGCAGTGATTTAAAAGACAATATTGTCAATTAACCTTATTTTACCGGCATAGACCGCAACACATGCTACTTTTATTCCTTCTTCTTTCCAGTTTTCTGTTACTTTCAAGGTAGTATCGTCCACAATCTCCACGTATTCTGTCTCCAGATACGGATTGCTGTTGATTTCATCGGTTATCCATTTTTTCAGATCGGAAACGCTCATTTCTGAAGCTAAGTTACGAGCTTTTTTTAAGGTAGCATAGATATGAGGAGCATTTTTTTTATGATCTTCATCCAACAGCGTATTTCTGGAACTTAAAGCAAGCCCGCTTTCTTCTCGTATAATAGGGCAAGGCACAATTTGAATGTTATAATTTAATTGCTTTACCATATTTTTGATGATAGCTACTTGCTGAAAGTCTTTCATTCCGAAAAATGCTTTATCCGGCTGGACAATGTCGAACAGACGGCTTACCACTTGTCCCACTCCATTGAAATGTCCTGGTCTTTTCGCTCCTTCCATAACCGATTCTATATATCCGAAATCGAATTTACGGGTATCCGGTTCCGGATAGATTTCTTCAACCGATGGAGCGAAAACAAGATCGCAATTTACAGACTTTAATAATTCGGTATCTTTATCCAGGGTACGCGGATATCTTTTTAAATCTTCCAGATCGTTAAATTGAGTAGGATTTACAAATATACTGACAACAGTAACATCACTGTTTTTCTTACATTCTTTTACTAAAGACAAATGTCCATTGTGCAAAGCACCCATCGTTGGTACGAAACCAATTGTTTTTCCCTCTTTTTTGTAGCTGTCTATCAGACTAACTAATTCATTTTTAGATTTTAAAACCTGCATGACACATAATTAAAATTCGGGATGCAAGTTTAATAACTATTTTTGATATAATTGAAAATTGACTGTTTAAAATTGAAAATGAGGCTATTTTATAAAGTTTTTCTATATAATTTATTTTATTTATGTATTAAATTTTTGTTCCGGTAAATTCTTTGTATGCTTTTACCTTAAAGTTAGGTGTAATGAGTTTGAGTGAAATGCGTTACTTTATTTACTTCACTTATTTTTCAAAAAAGAAAGCTTATTCATTTTCTTTTATTGAGATTTTCCAGGCAACAGGTAAATACCTGAAATTTTACTATATATACATAGTAAGAGAGATCGATTAAAAACAAATATAATCCAGTCCGATTCTTTTTATAAAATTTACATACTTGGCATAGGTGCTCCGTAAAAACCTAATTTATAGAAATTATACCATTCAAGAATTTTATCTTCAGAAGCGATTTTCAGGGCAATCAGTACTTCTTTGGCAAACTCCAAAGAGGCGGTGCCGTTAGCGGTAACAATATTATTGTCCCTCACTGCCGGTTGTGCAATGTATTTTTCAGTTCCTGTGTATATATCTCCGGCCCATTGTTTCAGATCGTTTAAATCGTTGCTGGTATGGTTAACGTGGTTTAGAACACCGATTGTTCCTAAAAAAGCCGAAGCATCGCAGATACCGCCCAGAACTTTTTTATGGTCTAAAGCAGTTTTTACTAAAGATTTAACTTGCTGGGCGGTTTCGTTTCTCCAGGACATTCCACCGATTAAAATCAATCCTTCGAAATCTGTTGGAGCTGATTGAAGATCGTAGTCGGGAAGAACAGTAAAACCTCCCAAAGACTGAACATGATCTTTTGTTAAGGAAACGGTTTTCACTGTATATTTATCCTGACCTAAAGCGAGTATAAATGACGATAAATAAGCGGCTTCCCAGTCGGCATATTGATTCAGAATAACGAATAATACGGTTTTTTTCATCGTGGCTTTGGGATTTATTTTTTGTTATAGAGATTATGGATGTCGGGATGTACGGAAGTTAAAGCTTCGATTAATTCCGAATGAGTGATACCTTCGCGCATTACGATAAAGATCGTGTCGTCTCCTGCTATTGTGCCCAATACCTGAAAGTAATTTTCACTGTCTATCAATACGGTTACGGCGTTGGCGTAACCGGGTAAAGTTTTGATTACTGCCATATTTCCTGAAAAATCTACACTCAATATGGTGTCTGTAATGACCGAACTGACTTTGTCTTCTCTTTGTTCATTCAGATTCTCCGGAATCACATATATATATCCTTTCTCTTTATGCGGGATTTTAGCTACTTTCATAAACTTCAAGTCTCGTGAGAGAGTGCTTTGTGTAGCTTCGACATTTAATTCTTTCAGTTTGAACAATAATTCTTCCTGTGAACAAATTAATTCCGATTCGATAAGTTTTCGTATGGTTAAAAGTCTCTTTGTTTTATTTCTCATATTCTCCGGTTTAACTTCGTTTTTGGGTTGTAAATCCAATACTTTGCAAAAGTAGTAAATAATTTTATTCGAATGTTTTTTCCCTATAATCTTTTAGTTATGCGTATCGTTGTATATTTATTCAAAATATGTGCATAAATATTCTTTGTAGGAAGAAAAAACTTTTATTACCTTTGCACCAATTTGGACGTTAGGTAAATTAGTTCACACAAATAGATATGCAAAATTTAAAAAAAGCACGTTTAGTTCTGCAGGACGGAACAGTTTATGAAGGTACTTCTTTCGGGTATGAGAAATCGGTTGCCGGGGAAGTAGTGTTCTACACGGCAATGACAGGATATCCTGAAAGCTTGACCGATCCCTCGTACAAGGGACAAATTCTCGTTCCAACTTATCCGATGATCGGTAATTACGGTGTTCCCGTAGATGATGAGGATGGCGGCATTTCTAAGTTCTTCGAATCGGATAAAATTCATTGTACAGCTCTGATTATTTCCGATTATTCGTTTGCATACAGTCATTGGAATTCACAAAAAAGCCTCGGTCAATGGTTGAAAGATCAACAAGTTCCGGGGCTTTTTGGTATAGATACCCGAGCACTCACAAAAAGATTGCGTGAACATGGTGCGATGCTTGGCAGAATCGAATTCGATAATATTCCCGTACCTTTTTATGATCCGAACGAAAACAACGTCGTAGCGGAAGTTTCCACAAAAGAAGTGAAAGAGTACGGAAACGGTAAATATAAAGTGGTGTTAGTGGATTGCGGTGTGAAATACAATATCATCCGTTGCCTGTTGAAACGGGACGTGACTGTGAAACGCGTGCCTTGGGATTATGATTTTACCAACGAGGAATGTGACGGAATATTTCTTTCCAATGGTCCGGGCGATCCTGCAAAATGTGAAATCACCGTTCAAAATATCCGTAAAATATTATCGGGTGATAAACCGGTTATGGGAATTTGCTTAGGCAATCAGTTAATGGCAAGAGCTGCCGGGGCCGAAACCTATAAATTGAAATACGGTCACCGCAGCCATAATCAGCCGGTGATGCAGCCGGGTAATAACCGTTGTTTCATCACTTCGCAGAATCACGGATTTGCTATCGACGATAAAACTCTTCCTTCCGACTGGGAACCGTTCTTTGTAAATGTAAACGATGGTACGAACGAAGGAATACGCCATAAATCAAAACCTTTCTTTTCAGCTCAGTTTCATCCTGAGGCTTGCAGTGGGCCGGTAGATACCGAATATCTTTTCGATATCTTTATAGAGAACATTGAAAAAGCAAAAGGTAAAAAGTAAAGAACAAAAAAGAAAAAGATTGCAAAAGCAATTCAAAATTTACAATCTAAAATTAACAGTTGAAAATGAAAGAAATAAATAAAATATTACTGCTTGGTTCCGGTGCGTTGAAAATTGGCCAGGCAGGAGAATTCGACTACTCGGGTTCTCAGGCTCTGAAAGCTATGCGGGAAGAAGGTAAATACACCGTGTTGATCAATCCGAATATCGCCACCGTACAGACTTCCGAAGGAGTTGCGGATAAAATATATTATCTGCCCGTTACCCCTGAATATGTGGAAGAGGTAATTAAAAAAGAACGTCCTGACGGGATTTTGCTTTCTTTCGGCGGACAGACTGCGTTGAATTGTGGTGTTGCCCTTTATCAGAACGGTGTATTGGAAAAATACGGTGTGGAAGTTTTGGGAACTCCGGTACAATCCATCATCGACACAGAGGACCGGGAAATATTCGCTAATAAACTTCGTGAGATAGATGTAAAAACTCCCCGGAGTATCGCTGCCAACAACATGAAGGAAGCTTTAAACGCTTCTAAGGAATTGGGCTTTCCTATTATTGTGCGTGCTGCTTACACTTTAGGAGGATTAGGGTCGGGTTTTTGCTCGAATGAAGAAGAATTGATAAAGCTGGCTTCGAGTGCTTTTGCATATTCTCCTCAGATATTGGTGGAAGAATCGCTGAAAGGCTGGAAAGAGGTAGAATATGAAGTAGTGCGCGACAAATATGATAATTGTATCACCGTTTGTAATATGGAAAACTTCGATCCGCTCGGTATCCATACGGGAGAAAGCATCGTAGTGGCTCCTTCGCAAACTTTGAGTAACAGCGAATATCATAAATTACGTGCTATTGCGATCAAAATTATCCGGCATATAGGAATTGTGGGTGAATGCAATGTGCAATATACTTTAGATCCTAACTCGGAAGATTACCGGGTGATCGAAGTAAATGCCCGTCTTTCCCGTTCCAGTGCTTTGGCATCGAAAGCTACCGGGTATCCGTTGGCTTTTGTCGCTGCTAAATTGGGTTTGGGTTACGGATTACACGAAATTAAAAATTCAGTAACAAAAGTAACTACGGCTTGTTTCGAACCTGCTCTGGATTATGTGGTTTGTAAAATTCCCCGTTGGGATTTAAACAAATTCGAAGGAGTTTCCAAACTGATCGGTTCATCCATGAAAAGTGTGGGTGAAATTATGGCGATCGGCCGTACCTTTGAAGAAGCGATTCAAAAAGGTCTTCGTATGGTGGGACAGGGCATGCATGGATTTGTGGGAAATAAACTTACGATCGATGATGTGGATGAAGAACTGGTAAATCCTACGGATAAACGTATTTTTGCCATAGAAGAGGCTTTTACCAAGGGATATTCTGTGGATAAAATCCATGATATGACCAAAATCGATAAGTGGTTTTTGGAAAAGCTTAGAAATATTCATGACCTGAAAGAAGAACTCAATAAATACAGCACGATTACCGGGGTTAGCTCTGTGCTTTTGAAGCAAGCTAAACAAATGGGTTTCTCCGATTTTCAGATCGGGCGTTTCACCGTTAAAGACGATCGGCTTACAGCACATCAAAAGATGTTGAAGGTGCGGGAATATCGTAAGGGATTGAATATCCTGCCTTGTATCAAGCAAATCGATACGCTGGCCGGGGAATATCCGGCTATGACCAACTATCTGTATGTTACCTATAACGGCAGTGAGAACGATATTCAGTACGAGCACGACGGTCGTTCTGTAATTGTGTTGGGATCGGGGGCATACCGCATCGGGAGTAGCGTAGAATTCGACTGGTGTGGGGTCAGTGCTTTGAACACGATTAAAAAGGCCGGATACCGTTCTGTGATGATCAACTATAACCCTGAAACGGTTAGTACGGATTACGACACTTGCGACAGATTGTATTTCGACGAACTGTCTTTCGAAAGAGTGATGGATATTGTCGAATTCGAGCAGCCCAAAGGGGTAATCGTTTCGACCGGAGGACAGATCCCTAATAACCTGGCTATGCGTTTGAACGGGCAGCATGTGAATATTTTAGGAACTTCTGCCGAAAATATCGACCGGGCGGAAGACCGTCAGAAATTTTCTACCATGTGCGACCGGCTGGGTATCGACCAGCCTCGTTGGAGAGAACTGACCAGTCTCGACGATATCTATACGTTTGTGGACGAAGTGGGATTCCCGGTATTGATCCGGCCTTCTTACGTGCTTTCGGGAGCTGCCATGAACGTAGTATCGAACCGGGATGAATTGGCTCATTTCCTGGAGCTGGCTGCCGAAGTGTCGAAAGATCACCCGGTGGTCGTTACAGAGTTTATCGAACAGGCTAAGGAAGTCGAGATCGATGCAGTGGCACAAAACGGTGAAGTGAAAGCCTATGCCATCAGCGAGCACGTAGAATTTGCGGGAGTTCACTCCGGTGACGCCACCATTGTGTTCCCCGCTCAGAAACTTTATGTGGAAACTCTTCGCCGGATTAAAAAAATTGCAAGGGCTATCGCTAAGGAATTGAACATTTCAGGGCCTTTCAATATGCAGTTTCTTGCAAAGGACAACGATATTAAAGTGATCGAATGTAACCTTCGGGCATCCCGTAGTTTTCCGTTCGTTTCCAAGGTGTTAAAATATAACTTTATCGAAATGGCGACCCGCATCATGCTGGGCGAGCAAGTGGAATCCTTGAATAAATCGGTATTCGAACTCGATTACGTAGGTGTAAAAGCTTCCCAATTCTCGTTTGCCCGTTTGTTGAAAGCCGACCCCGTGCTGGGAGTGGATATGTCGTCCACCGGAGAAGTGGGTTGTATCGGTGAAAACTACTACGAAGCCATCCTGAAAAGTATGATTTCTGTGGGACACCGGATTCCGGAAAAAAATATCCTGATCTCATCCGGTCCCACACGTTCTAAAGTGGAATTACTCGATTCCACTAAAATGTTGATCGATAATGGGTATTCCATTTTTGCTACTGCCGGGACAGCCAAATTTTTCGAAGAAAACGGTATCGATGTAACGGTGCTGCATTGGCCCGACGAAGAAAAAGAGCCGAATATCATGGATTACCTGAAGAATAAGAAAATCGATATGGTAATCAACATTCCGAAAAACTACACCAAACGGGAGTTAGATAATGGATATAAAATTCGCCGGGCAGCTGTGGATTATAATATTCCGTTGATCACAAATGCCCGTTTAGCGAGTGCTTTTATTTACGCCATTTGTAAAGTGGATAAAGCGGACATTGCTATTAAGAGCTGGGATGAGTATCAATAATCTCCTGGAACAAATGGATTTATATAACAAGGATGCCGCAGAAATGCGGCATTTTTGTTTGTAACTTATTAGTTTGCATTTAGTTTTTCGTTACTTTTGCGGAAATAATAACACGAATAGGTATGTTTAAAAGATATTGGAAATTATTCGTCATATTCTGGTCGGCGATTCTGCTTTGCCTGGCAGGTGCTTTTCTTTTCTTCTGGCTGATTGCCGAAGGTAAGCTGGGATTTATGCCTACTTTCGAAGAACTTGAGAACCCGAATAACCGCTTTGCCTCGGAAGTCTATTTCGAGGATGGGCCGGTGATGAATAAATATTTCGAAAAAGAAAACCGAAAATATACGGAATATAAGGAAATACCCCAAACGGTTATCGATGCTTTGATTGCAACGGAAGATGTACGTTTCTACGATCATAGCGGAGTGGATGTAAGAGGGTTGTTTCGGGTAGCGAAAGGATTATTGACTGCTAACACTTCGGCCGGAGGGGGAAGTACGATCAGCCAGCAATTGGCCAAAATGCTCTTTCCGCGTGAAGCCGATCTGAATGTTTTTGAGTTGGCTATTCGTAAATTCAGGGAATGGGTGATTGCCGTACGGCTTGAAAAAAGTTATACGAAAGAGGAAATATTGACCATGTACCTCAATAAATACGACTTTTTGAATCTGGCGGTAGGAATTAGTTCGGCTGCCGACATTTATTTCCAGAGTTCACTCGATTCCTTGAAAATAGAGCAGGCCGCCATGCTGGTAGGTATGGCGAAAAATTCGTCTTATTATAATCCCGTGCGTCGTCCCGAACTGACGCTGAATCGCCGGAATGTGGTACTTTCCCAAATGCAGAAATACGATAAAATCACGGAAACCCAATACGACTCCCTTTCCCGCTTGCCTTTAGGGTTGAATTTCAAACGGATAGACCACAAAGAAGGGTTAGCCACCTATTTCCGGGAACATCTTCGTTTATATATGACTGCCAATAAGCCGGAAAGAGCGCGTTATAAGAGTGTGGAACAATTCCGCCTCGATTCTACTGCTTGGGAGAACGATGCATTATACGGCTGGTGTAAGAAAAACTTGAAAGTGGACGGTTCGCATTACGATCTTTATTCCGATGGATTGAAAATTTATACAACTCTCGATTCCCGGATGCAGAAATATGCCGAAGAAGCAGTGAAAGAACATTTATCGAAAGATTTACAGCCTGTTTTCGATAAAGAAAAAGTGCATAAGCGTAATTCACCTTTCTCTAACGATATGACACAAGAAGAAATAGAGGGAGCTTTGAACCGGTCGATCCGGCAGTCGGAACGTTACCGGGTATTGAAATCGGAAGGGAAAAGCTACGCTGAAATACGAAAAACCTTTGATGTGCCCGTATCTATGCAAATATTTACCTGGAAAGGCCTACGCGATACGGTGATGACTCCTTTGGATTCTATCAAGCACTACAAATCTTTTTTCCGGGCCGGTTTTATGGTGATGGAGCCACAAACAGGACACATTAAAGCTTACGTCGGTGGACCGGATTACCGTTATTTCATGTATGACATGGTAAGTACAGGAAAACGGCAGGTGGGATCGACAATCAAACCGATCCTTTACACTCTTGCTATGCAGGAAGGGTTAGGACCTTGCGATAAAGTGCCGAATATTCAGCAAACCTTTATTTTGCCGGACGGAACTCCCTGGGCGGCAAGAGGAGGAACTAAAAGAGCCGGAGAAATGGTGACTTTGCGTTGGGGATTGGCTAATTCCGAAAATAATATATCCGGTTGGGTTTTAAAGCAATTTACCCCTCAGGCTGTGGCGCAAATGGCGCATAAGATGGGAATTTCCAGTTTTATCGATCCCGTGCCTTCGGTCTTTTTAGGGACAGCGGAAATTACAGTCAAAGAAATGGTGGCGGCTTATTCTATTTATGCGAACAAGGGAGTGTACAATTCTCCTCTCCCTGTGTCGCGTATCGAGGATAAATATGGTAATGTACTGGCCGAATTTAAGCCCCAATCGCGGGAAGTAATTACCGAAAATACAGCTTATCTCATGTGTAACCTGCTGGAGGGGGTCGTGACCAGCGGTACAGGGATACGTTTACGTTATAAATACAAGCTGATGAATCCAATGGGCGGAAAAACCGGAACCACGCAAGAACATGCAGACGGTTGGTTTATGGCTATCACTCCTGATTTAGTGGGCGGCGTGTGGGTAGGTGCCGAAGATCGTTCTATCCATTTCCAGAATTTGGCGAATGGGCAGGGAGCCAGCATGGCCTTGCCGATCTGGGCGTTATTCTTACAAAAAGTACAGGCCGATCCTAAAGTAAGGATTTCCGAACGTCCGTTTGAGCGTCCTATGGGGATAAATAAACGCCTGGATTGTGACGAAACGGTTTCCGAGGCCGAAGCCGTGGAAATAGACGAAGAAGACGAAGAATTTTATTAATCCTTGATATACCTACCTGATGGTTGCAAAAGCGAAGACCGTATATGTTTGCCAGAATTGTGGAGCGAAAGAGCCTAAATGGGCAGGAAAATGCAATATTTGCGGAGAGTGGAACAGCTTTGTGGAAGAAGTGGAAATTCCGGCAAAAGGGCGGGGAAATGCCATTATCGGCAATCCTTCCTCGAAAGCTTTGCGTTTATCTGAGATTAAAGCCAATGCCGACGAACGCATGGATACCGGCGATGGTGAAATGAACAGAGTGCTGGGAGGCGGTTTGGTGCCGGGATCGATGATTTTATTGGGAGGAGAGCCCGGTATCGGAAAATCTACCCTTGTATTGCAATTCGCCCTTCATAACAGTTGCGGGAAAGTGCTCTATGTATCCGGGGAAGAAAGTATTTCCCAAATCAAAATGAGAGCGCAACGTTTAGGCTCTGATAATGACGAATGTCTTTTCCTGTCCGGTAATTCCCTTGAAAATGTATTGGAACATGCGCGGGCGATTCAGCCCAACCTGCTGATTATCGATTCGATTCAGACTTTAGCGACCGAAGCGGTAGATTCTATTCCCGGCAGTCTTTCGCAAATCCGGGAATGTACGAATGCCCTGCTTCGTTTTTCCAAAGAAAATACTATATCTACCATACTGATCGGGCATATCACGAAAGACGGGCAATTGGCAGGCCCTAAGATTTTGGAGCACATGGTAGATACCGTCTTGCAATTCGAGGGCGATCAGCAATATATGTATCGTATATTGCGTTCTATGAAAAATCGTTTCGGATCGACTTCCGAAATAGGGATATATGAGATGCTTCAATCCGGTTTACGGCAAGTGTCTAATCCGTCCGAACTTCTTTTATCGAATCACGATCAGGATTTAAGCGGAATTGCAGTTTCGGCCACCGTGGAAGGCGTCAGGCCGATTCTTTTGGAAGTCCAGTCTTTGGTATCGACTGCTGCTTATGGCGTGCCTCAAAGGTCTGCTACGGGGTTCGATTCCCGGCGATTGAATATGTTGCTCGCGGTGCTTGAAAAACGGGTGGGTTTTAAATTGGCGTCCAAAGATGTGTTTTTGAACATTGCGGGAGGGATTAAAGTGAACGACCCGGCTCTCGACCTGGCCGTTGTTATGGCTGTCTTGTCTTCGAATATCGATGCCGTATTACCTGCCGATACCGTGTTTGCGGGTGAAGTCGGACTGTCCGGTGAGATTCGTGCAATCGGCAGGATCGAACAGCGGATAGCGGAAGCAGAAAAATTAGGCTTTAAACGTATCTTCGTACCCTTGGGTAATAAAAAGGCATTTACCCGGAAGACTACTCACATTGAAGTGATTTTTGCCTCTAAGATTGCCGATATATGCCGGCATCTCTTTGGTTGATTTAACAAAGAATCTGAAAAGTTCTCGTCAAACATGATACTTATCTCCCGTAAAATTGTCTATATTTGTTTGTAGGTGTTAAATATAATATAGGATGTGGATATATATAATCATTCCGGTCGTTGCTGTAACTTGTTTTTTTTGTTTTTTTCGATTCCGGAAAAGCAGTCTGTTTTATTGGACAAAAGGGATAAAATCGGAGATCATCTGTGAAAAGATTATCCGGGCGGTTCCCGATATGGTCTTTATCTTAGACCGTTCTCTGCGGGTATTGAAACTCTATAACCCGAATGAGGAAGAATTAATGGTTCCCAGTGAACGATTGATCGGAGAAAATGTGGGGAAATATCTGGATAAAAAATTTGCAGACATGATCGAATTCTGCATACAGAAAACGATAGAGGCCGACGGTGTCTATGAAATGGAATACGATATAGAAACTTCGCACGGAACAGAGTATTATGAGGCACGCTATTTTCGCATTCGGAAAAACGAATTTGCATGTTTTGTCAGAAATATTACCGATAGAAAAAAGGGAGAATTGCTTTTAGAACAAAATCAGGAATTGTTGAATTCGATTTTAGACAATATTCCTTGTCCCTTTATGCTTAAAGATGTAAACAATGATTTCCGCTATATATACTGGAATAAAGAATGTGACAGGCAAAGCGGCCTGAATCGGAATGAGGTGCTTGGAAAGACGGACATAGAAATCTATGGAAAAGTGCGGGGCGGGGAATACCAGCGGATAAATCAACAAGTAGTGGATGAGGGAAAACCCTATCAGAATTATGAGATTTTTGTAACACCCGATGGCGTGGAACATTCTTCTATTGTATATAAGAATGTGATTTCCAATGAACTTCATCGTTGGTTGCTGGTTGCCCGTTGGGATATTTCCGATTTAGTCACTGCAGAAAAATCATTGCAAGAAGCCAATCGGGTCAATCAACTGATCTTGAACAATGCCAATATCGGTTTTGCTTTTATCGATCCCGATTACGTTATTCAATGGGAAAATATCAGTACCTATTCTTCGCATCCGATTATCTGTAATTATAAAACAGGAACGACATGTTATAAAAACGTATGGGGTTATGATAGGCCTTGTCAGGATTGTGTGATGCAGAAAGCTATCCTTTCAGGAAAGGTCGAACAAAAAGTATTTTCTTCCGATAATCAGGAATATTTTGAGATTATGGCTACTCCAGTCTATAATGAATCCAAAGAATTGCAAGGGGTAGTGATAAGAATTGAAGATGTGACGGTCAAAAAACAAATAGCTTTGGAATTGAAAAGAGCTAAAGAAGAAGCAGAGAAATCCGACCGTTTGAAATCGTCCTTTTTAGCTAATATGAGCCATGAAATCCGTACCCCGTTGAATGCGATACTTGGATTCAGTGAATTGCTTTGCAGGACGGAAGATCCCGGAGAAAAGGAAACCTATGCCGAGATTATCAAAAATAACAATGACCTCTTATTGCAATTGATAAACGATATCCTCGACCTCTCGAAAATCGAAGCCAATATTTTGGAATTTGTTTATTCCGATGTCGATATCAATGCCTTGCTCAGTGACCTGGAACGTAGTTTCCAATTTAAAATTGCGCATATTCCCGATTTGAAAATAAAATTCGTTCCCGGTTTACCGGCTTGTACCATACACACCGAAAAAAATCGGTTTTCTCAAGTGTTTTCCAATTTTATTACAAATGCTATAAAATTCACCGCTCAGGGAGAGATTACCTTTGGTTATCGGGTTTGTGACGAGGGACTTTATTTCTATGTAAGAGACACAGGTATAGGCATTCCTGAAGATAAACAGCAAAAAATATTTGATCGTTTCGTTAAATTGAATACCTTTAAGACCGGGACAGGATTAGGGCTCTCAATTTGTCAGACTATTGTTCAAAAATTAAATGGTTCCCTTGGCGTCAAATCGGAAGAAGGCAAGGGTTCTACTTTTTGGTTTATCCTTCCTTGTAAGCTTTTGGCTGGAGGGGGTGATAATCGGCAAGAAGAAATTGTTGTATCGGGCGAAACATTATCCGGTAAGAAAAATCCGGAAATAATATCGGGAAAGCCAACCTTGTTGATTGCAGAAGATGTAATGGATAATTATAAGCTGTTTCAAATTTTCCTTCAAAAGGATTATAATTTGATACATGCTTTTAATGGGCAGGAAGCGGTGGAACTTTTCCGGAAGTACCATCCCAATGCCATATTGATGGATATAAAAATGCCTGAAATGAACGGTTATCAAGCTACTGCTGCGATCAGGGAAATCGATCCCTCTATCCCGATCATTGCAGTTACGGCATTTGCATTTGCAGATGATAAGAAAAGAATATTAGAAAACGGTTTTACTAAATATGTAACTAAACCGATAACCTCAGAATCGTTATTGAATACATTAAAAGAAATAGGAGTATAGTAAGTAAATGAAGACGTGTATAAGATACTGTTTATTTGTATTGATTTTTGGATTTATATCTCCTGTTTTTTCGTTAGCTGAAAACGAGAAAAATATTGATAAAATATTAGTTATTAGTTCTTATACTCCTATTAAAGAAACCGGGAACCGTATGATATCTGCTTTTATACAGCAGATAAAGCAAAAAACGGATATAGCTACTGCTGTCGAATACATGGATAGCGAATCTTCTTCCGACTATTATCAATGGGCTGAATGGCAAAAATCTCTTTTCAAAGCCTATGAGCAACATCCCAGGATTGTAGTGATTATCGGCGGAGAAGCCTGGTCTGTTTACCGGGATTGTTGTCCGGCCGATTGGAAGGATATCCCTGTTGTGTTGGGCGGGGTAAAGCATGACTATATCGATTATCGTAAGGAATTGGAAGGAAATGATTTCGATGGGAGTGAGATCATGCCCATGGTGAAATCTTTTGAAGGTTTTAAAGTAACGGGATATTATGTCACGGACTATTTTTATGAAAATATCATGCTGGTCAAAAAATTGCAACCGGACATCACGGATATTGCATTTTGCTATGGTAGCCGGTATCATCATGTTTTCTTGAAAAATTATTTATCCGGTATTGTCCGGGATATAAAGGACCTTCGTGTACACTATTGGTTTGGCGACCGACTTTCTACAGCAGACCTGGTTGATTCTATCATTAAAATGGACGATCGTTGTGCCGTAATTTCTGCCGGATGGTTTACTGATGTAAACCACTATCCCCATGCTTATTCTATGTTGCATAACCGGCTTTCGGAGTATCCTGAAAAAAATATTTATGAAATTCTTGATCAGGATTTTTCTAATTCGAATTATTTCGGCGGCTATTTCGTTTCGGGAATAGAGATAGGCACCGATCTGGCAGACCTAACCTATACCGTGTTGAAAAAAGGAATGGAACATAGCCCTTTGTTTTCTGAAACTCCTTCTAAGCCGAAATATCATTTAAATGATCTCACATTAAATGTATCCGGTTTAAATAAAAAACTTGTTCCCGAAGACGTCGTCTGGCATAATGTTGAACCCGGTTTTTTGGAAAAATATAAGTTAAGGATAATTTTTGCCGCAACATTGTCCCTCATAATACTTGCGCTATTCTATTGGATCCGTAGGAAAAGGGAACAGATGTACAAACAGTCCAATGAGGAACTAAAGCAACTACTCTTAGCCATGCCCAACATGGCCGTTATCTTTGATTCCGATTTGAGAATAGTCGATATTGTAAATCCGATGAACCCTCTTTTATTAGGGTTGGAAATCAAACAACTTATTGGCCGTAATATGGAATATCTGGGACAGATAATTCCTAATTTCAATGAAACTGCACAGAAAATTCAAAGCTATTTGGAAAAAACGGCTGTAACCCGGAAACCCTGTTCGTTTAATTGCGAAACGATGGTGACGGGGATAAGTCGGCACGTGGAAGCCAAAACAGCACCTTTAGGTGACAAACGGGTGATCTGTTTTATTCATGATATCACTTCATTGATATTTGCTGAAAAAGAAATAGCGAAATACAAGAACTTTTTGAATCTGGTGATCGACCATTTACCGGTGGGTATCTTTGTGAAAGATGTTTCCGATGATTTTCGTTATATCTATTATAATCAGAAAGTAGCGGATTTTAGTGGTGATAAAGTTTCCAAATTTATAGGGAAAAACGACTTTGAACTGAACGATCCGCTGGCAAAAGAACATTGGGAGGAAGACCATGAAGCTTTGAACAGCGACAGTCCTGTTACCTATGAGAGGGTGAGTGAAGACAAGCGTTGGGGAATCCGTTATGGAATAACGACGAAAACAAAGTTGGTCAATTATGATGGTTCGTGCTATATTATAGCCATTGTAGTGGATGTCACGGATATTCGTAAAAACGAAATCGAATTGAGTAACATCCGGCAGGGACTGTCGGTCGCTTTGGAAGTCGGTGCTCTATCGGCTTGGATATATGATGTTGAAAGCGATCGTTTCACATCGTTATATCGGGATGTCCTTGTCGGACAAGGAAAAGGGGTAAAAGAAACGAAAGATATTTTCCATCCTGACGATTGGGAAAAATTCCGGCTTTTGATAGATGACCTGATATCCGGGAAATGTGAAAAGAAGAAAGAAATTCTGCGTGCCTTGAAAGATGGTGAATACGCTTCATTTGAAATTAAAGCCATTGGAATACGTTCTAAAGAAAGCGGACAAGTTTTTCAAATTATCGGGACAGAAAAAGATATTACCGAACAGCTTCGTGAACAAAGCGAACTGGAAGCGATCAATTTTAAAACGGAATTGGCAATTTCGTCTAATGGGATTACTCAATGGGATTATGATGTAGAGAAGCAAATATTCTCTTCTCCTAATCCTACATCCTATATGTATCACGGTATTCCGAAAGCCGATTTTATGGCGTCGATCTATGCTGAGGATATTCCTGTTTTTACCAAGGCTTTGGATGATGTGGTAAACGAAAGGACCGAGACCGTAAACATTCAGATTCGGGTGTTTTTACCTGTGAAAGGATTGCGGTGGGTGGATATTCATGCGGTGGTTTTTGAAAAAAACGAGCAGGGGCAGGTCGTACTACTCACCGGATTGAGAAAAGATATCACCGAATGGAAAAATCTGACGAACGAGTTGATTGTATTGAGAGATAAAGCAGAAGAAGCAAACCGTTTAAAATCTGCTTTTCTGGCGAATATGAGCCATGAAATCCGTACGCCTTTAAATGCAATCGTCGGTTTTTCGAATTTAGTTGCAGATACCGCGGATTTTGAAGAAAGACAGGAATATTGTAAGATTATCGAAACGAACAACGAATTGCTGTTACGGTTGGTGAACGATATTCTTGACCTTTCTAAAATCGAAGCAGGGCAACTTGACTTTGTATTTTCGGAAATCAGCCTCCGGTCTATTTTTGCCAATCTCAAGCAAATTTACCGTTTCAAAGTGCAGAAAAACGTCCAGTTGATTTGTGAATTGCCGGCAGAGGATCACATCATCTATTCTGAAAAGAATCGTTTAACCCAGGTTATTTCTAATTTTTTGAATAATGCCTGTAAATTTACGACCGACGGTTATATTAAAATGGGCTATGAACAGGTACCTGGAGGCTTACGTTTTTTTGTTGCAGATACCGGAAAAGGAATTGCAAAGGAGAATTTACCTTATGTGTTTGAGCGTTTTAGGAAATTTGACAACTTTGTGCAGGGTACCGGTTTGGGACTATCCATCTGCGACACGATTATTCAGAGATTGGAAGGAGAAATCGGCGTAGAATCTGAAGTAGGAAAGGGAAGTATCTTTTGGTTTGTGATTCCTTGTGAGCCGAAAATAGCGGAAACAGAATCCGAAGCTACCGAACAACCTACTCTTTTCAGACAAAACAAAAGAGCCGGAACAGGGGAAAAACTATTGTTAGTGGCAGAAGATAACGATAGTAATTTCTTGTTGTTATATAATATTTTGAAAAATAAATATCGGCTTGAACGTGCATTAAATGGACGTGAAGCCGTGGAGTTAAATGCCCGATTGCATCCCGACCTGATTTTAATGGACATAAGAATGCCCGAAATGGATGGTTTGGAAGCGACGAAAAATATCCGTAAAACGGATTCGGAAGTCCCGATTATTATTTTGACAGCCAATGCTTTTGACGAAGATAAGGAACAAGCATTGAAGGCCGGATGTAGTGATTATCTGGCAAAGCCTGTAAATACCGCTCAATTAAATGAGTTGTTGGAAAAATACATTTGATTGCTTGGGCAAATCGTTTATAGCTTTTGTCCGTTCTTCGGATACGTGTCGTTTCGGAAACTTATGTTTAAAATAACTTTTCCTGCCCGGAAAAGTTGATTGTAGAAAACCGTTAGGATAATTTTCTTTTTAAATAGATCATATCGACACATTGTTCTCCGTTGTCAAAAATAGGGGCAGGATAATGGTCTGTAAAGAAATTTTTCACCCTATGAGAATATTGAAAGCCACATTTCTCATAAAAAGCTACTCCCGAATCGCTTGTCCCTACATATAGAAAATTGAATTTTCCCTGATAATGTTTACTGAGTAGATCAAGCATTTTCGTCCCTATACCTTTTTTCTGGAATAGAGGATCGACGGCCAGATTTTTCAATTCTCCACAAGGATCGACCACAGCTTCGCAGACAACCTTACCCTGTTGGATTAAAATAAACATTTCTCCTGTTTCCAGATACTTATCTACCATTTCTTCCGACGGGTCTGCCAGCAATAATAATTCTAAATACTGTTTTTTGTTTCCTGTTACCTGCTCGAAATGCTCCATAGGTGATTTTAATATTAATTTATCTGGATAAAGATATAGTTTTTAGTGTATAATATTTTATAGACTGTGAAGTTCGGAAATAATTTTTAGCATTTTATTTACCTGAATTTTCTGTCGAGAAGGTATGTGTTAGGGAAGATAGGGGTAAATGTCATTGTCGATCGTTTTTAATTCCTGTTACAAAAATAATGAGATCCGGATTTACGTATTTTAGGGAAACATGATCGATGTATTTTCCGGTGAATTATATACGAGTTTACAGAAAGAAAAACGTGGAGCGGAAATCGTATTGTCAGGTTTTATAGGAAGGATAATCTGATACTTTCGTCCCTCGTGAGCACGTTACGAACCCGCTCTCCCTTCGTTCGAATTTTTAAGAAAAGAAAAACGATTGGAGAAAATAAAAAAAGGAAGACTGTTTCAGCCTTCCTTCTGTGGGCGCTGAGGGATTACTCGTGACGAACGTCCCTCGTGAACACGTTACGAACCCGCTCCCCTTCGTTCGAATTTTCAGGAAAAGAAAAACGATTGGAGAAAATAAAAAAAGGAAGACTGTTTTAGTCTTCCTTTTGTGGGCGCTGAGGGATTCGAACCCCCGACCCTCTGGGTGTAAACCAGATGCTCTGAACCAACTGAGCTAAGCGCCCGTGCTATCATCCGATTGCGGGTACAAATGTAGCGCTTTTTTCATTCCTACCAAAAAAAAGAACTGTTTTTTGTAAAAATAATTCACATCATCGAATGACAATATAGTAAAGGGCAGGCCTTTCTATTGTGATTTTATCCCTCATTCGTTTTCAAATATGCAGCAAAAATCTTATCGAACAATTCCCCCCGGGTTAAACGTCCGTTTTCTGTGCAAATAGATTCTACCCTACCTTTGGCACAGAGTTTATTGTCCGGTAAACGATAAATATCTTCAAGAAATACCAATTTAGCCCCCTCACGCTTTATATTCAGCCGTACAGTAAAGCGATCCCCACTGGTTAGGGAAACTTTATAATCGATCTCTACCCTGGCTACCATAGCATCGATGCCCTGCTTATGCAATTCTCCGAAGTTTGCCCCTGCACTTTCTAAAAATTCATGACGGGCGTGTTCCAGATAATGTTGATAATTGGCATTATTCACAACGCATTGCAGGTCACATTCATAATCCCGCACTTTCATTTCGATCTCGAAAATATATTCTTTCATAATACTCTTGTTTCTTTGCACAAAGATACGTAAAAAAGTATGTTTTCAAGAGAATGTTTGGATAAGAAATCCTTTGTTTGCTGGATATTTGTCTGATTATTAGTTAGGTATATGTTCGTTGTAAATAACTTCGACCCCATTTCCCGGTACGTCTAAAATCAGTTTGGAATTGTTGTAACTGAATCGGTTATCAAACAATGCCCTGAAATTTTCTTCCCGCTTCAAATCAGGTAAATCGAGTTTCAAAGTCACGGCTTCTTGGTTCTTATTAAAAACGACGATAGTTTCTTTTTCAAAATAGGAACGCATATAAGCATACACTTCGTTTTCCACTCTTAAAGGGATAAAATCACCGTGTTGTAAGGAAAAGCTATTTCTATAAAGATGATTAAGTAGAGCCATTTGACGACGAATTGCCGTCAAATCTTCTTCAGCTTTTATAGGAATATGTAAAGAATCGGGACTGCAAATTTCAGGTACTCCCGGTAAACTGATATGAAATGTCCATAATTGAGCGAAGCGGCTGGCGGTGGTGCTGTCTGTTGTAAAGTGGATAGGGATTTTATAATCTTTTGTCAATAACATGCGCCGGGGAGAATGATTTATTCCTTGTTCTTGCAGGTTTTCTGTCACGAAGTAATGTAACTGCGGAAATCTGTCGTATTTCCTGAAAAATATTTTTGAAACCTCTTTACCTGTAAGCGAATCATCATGAGTGAAATTCTTTTTCATACGTTCTAATCCAGGAATGGAATCGAGAAGATGTAACTCTTTGACTACTTTATTTTTTGTAAGCGGAATACATATTTCGTTGGAAATTCCCGACTCATTTACAGCCCATACTCGTAAGATACTCGATTTAATCTCTTCCATCTCCATGGGTAATGCAATCTTTAAATGCCGAACGGTTGGAAATAGAAATTTGTCTTTTAATTTATAGTTCTGTATATAAACACTCCACTTTTCCACAGGACGGTCACTTTCAAGAAAAATAGTATCGTTCAGCACATCGGCGGTAAAAATTACCGGAAGATTCTTTTCATCCTGGGGTTTAGTCAACAACGGAATGTCGTAATCGAATCCTTCATAACGAAACGTCAGGTTCCCTAAAGGGACGGTCTGTTCTGTCGGAACTAAAAGCAAAATGCTATCGGTCGGATGTACAAGCTCTACATTTTTGGAAGCAGAAATTTTTTTAAGAAGAGAAAGATCGGGAAAATAGTCCGAAAGTTGCATGGATAGAGTATCCCCTGTCCACCAAAACGGTCCGATAGGTGTACCGAATAATGGGTTAGGTGGAATCTTAATGTTTGTCGGCTGACAAGAGTATAAGAAAATAATAGCTATAATGACAAAGTAAGCTTTCATATAATTTTGATTTTTGATAATATATTATATCAGCTTTTAATCAAAGATAATATAAACATTTCTTGTGCCAAATTCTATATGCTTATTTCTAAATCTTATATCTTTTAGGTAGATATTATAATGTGGCCAATCTTTTAATTGCTATGTGATTAGATGTGATTTTATTTAATAATAAATATTTTTTGTTGTTTGATGTAGTGGTATAAAATGTGTTATACATGATAATTTGTTTCTTATTTTTATTATGTTTGTGTCCACCTTTGAAATTATAGAGATAGTTTCTTTAAGGAATTAGAATTTGATCGTTACTTATTATTCTTAACAGAGAAACCGCCAAAATTCTTTTAAAAAAAGTAAGAATAAAACTAACGTTTACGCATAAGCGTGGACTGTTGTGTTTTTCTTCTTTTTTGTACTTGGCGGTACTCTCTGTAAGGCGGCACATCAGTTCCACGCTTTACTTTTTCATTTTTATTTTCGAGAGACGGATAATTTGGGAAACGGACGATTGTTTTTATTGATTCAATAAGTGGTTTGTCGATAAAACCGATTATTACCGGTTACTTTTTCTTTCTCTCCTTTTCCTTTTTATCTAAAAAATATAACTTTGCGCCTTGTAATTAGAAATTTAAATTTACAATATACCATGGGAAGAGCGTTTGAATACCGCAAAGCACGTAAACTGAAAAGATGGGGCAATATGGCCCGTACGTTTACCAGAATAGGCAAGGAAATTGATATTGCTGTAAAAGCAGGTGGACCTGACCCGAACAATAATACCCGTCTTCGTATTTTGATTCAGAATGCAAAGGCTGAAAACATGCCGAAAGAGAATGTGGAACGGGCAATCAAGCGTGCGGTTTCAAAAGATACATCCGACTATAAGGAAATTGTTTACGAAGGATATGCTCCTTACGGAATCGCTATCGTTGTGGAAGCCGCTACCGATAACAATACCCGTACGGTTGCCAATGTGCGTCACGCTTTCACTAAATTCGGCGGCTCGTTGGGAACGACCGGTTCTTTGGATTTTATGTTCGAACGGAAATGTGTTTTTAAGATCAACAAACCGGAAAACTTCGATATGGAAGAATTCGAACTGGAGATGATCGACTATGGAGTAGATGAGATTTTCGAGGATGAGGACGGGGTTATCAACATCTACGGTTCTTTTGATGCCTATGGAAATATCCAGAAATACCTTGAAGAAAACAAATACGACATTGTGAGCGGTGAATTTACCCGGATTCCGATGGATACCAAAGAACTGACCCCCGAACAACGGGCAGAGGTAGATAAGATTTTGGATAAACTCGACGAAGACGATGACGTTACCAATGTTTATCACAACATCAAAGAAGATTAAAAACAATAATTCTTGCAGAATTAAAAATATAGTTGCATATTTGCACCCGCAAAACCGTTTTGTCGGAATGCAGCTAAAACGATGACTTCGTAGCTCAGCTGGTAGAGCAATTGACTCTTAATCAATGGGCCGAGGGTTCGAGCCCCTCCGAGGTCACTGAAACAAAGTCCGAAGGTTTAACACCGAACGACAAAAAATGACAACTCCTACAATATTTTGATACTGTAGGAGTTTCTTTTTTTAATAATGGTTGTATCGGATGTGAGATAGTAGGCATTCCTAATTCTTTTATATTATTCCCCTTAAAATAAGCGTTTTTTACCGAATTTATAAAGCAGGCTGATGCCTGAAGTCCAGGCATAACTTGTGTTATGAGGGAAGGGGGTGGAAAGGCCGTCGGACTTTTTGTTACTGATGTATTTTATGCCTGAGCGCAACTGGAAGTCGATTCGTTTGGAGAGGTTATAGCGTATCAGCAAATCGATACCCAGGTCAAAACTCCAATGGACTTGAGGGGATAGCCAGGTTTGGTGGGAGTATTTAAGGCGGATTTTGGATTTGTACCGATTGACGGAGATGCCCGGACTTAAGAGGAAAGATAAGCGGTAGGGGTTCGGGCGATGGAAAAACAAGCGGTTTAGGTTGAAAGGGGCGTGTAATCCTACACCGGCATATTTAAGCAAAGAATAAATTTGAGAATAAGGAACTGTTCCGGAGGTTTGAAGCGTTGGGTAGGTTTCCCCATGCTTATCTAAGGAATAGCCGTAGTCTGCCGTGTGGGCGGTCAGTCTGCTGCTGCCGTAATCTATCGATAGTTCCAGATCGAAAAGACGGTGTAGTTTGTAGCCTGCTGATAATCCGTATTGCAGGCTTATCGGTTGTTGATCTTTGAGTTGGGTTTTTAGGTTGCCATAGAATATCGGTATGCAAAATTCTCGGCCTATATACCAGGGATGGGTAGGAGCTTGAGAGTAGGTGGAGGTCGGAAATAATAAGAATATAAAGGTTAGGAGTGTGAGGTAGTATCGGGTATGCCTGGAAGTTAAAAGAATTATATGAATGTGCATCGGCTGCATAAGATTCGGTTATAAAATGGCGTTTAAATTTTAATATGTAGGGTTACCTGGTTCATGATGTCTGTTCGGGCAGGGAACTACTGCTTTTAAGGTGATACGTAACATTTTAAATACCGATCATGAAAATAAGAAAGTTTTAGCAGTATATAGGGATTTTTATGCATTACCGAATGCTTAATAGCCGGAAACATAGAAGTTTGTGTGGCAGTTTGAAACGATAAAAGAATTTTAAAAGGCGGGGAATCGAAGTAGAAAGAGGGGAGATGTGCCTTTTATAAAAGAACGTGCCGGAAAATGATGAAAACGCGGATAGAGAATGTATAGAATAGACGGGTAATTTTCTTAATTTTAAGAAAGTGCCCTCTAAAAGCAATTAAAACTTTTAGAGGGCAGGTCGTGTATTTTTAATTTCGTTATCGATTATACATTTAATTCAACCACGGCCGGGCAATGATCCGAATGCTTTACCTGAGGCAGGATATAAGCGTCTTTCAATAAAGGAACTGCCGCTTGGGTAGCCATACAATAATCGATGCGCCACCCTTTATTGTTGGTTCTTGCATTTGCTCTGAAACTCCACCAGGTGTAGTGATGAGGCTCCTCCGGATGGAAAAAGCGGAATGTATCGGTATATCCATCGTCGAGAAAACGGCTCATCCATTCACGTTCTTCGGGTAAAAAGCCGCTACTGTTGGCATTTCGCACCGGGTCATGAATGTCGATCGGGCGGTGGCAAATGTTGTAGTCGCCGCAGATAATCAGTTTTTCGTGTTTTTGCCTGAGATTATTCACATAAAGCCTGAAATCTTCCAGCCATTCCATTTTAAAGGCTTGCCGCTCGTCGCCTGTCGTTCCGGAGGGGTGATAGACACTGGCGATCGAGATGTCGCCATAATCTGCCCGGATGAAACGCCCTTCGTCGTCGTATTTGGAAATGCCCATTCCGTATTCCACATGGTCGGGAGTGATTTTTGTGAGGATTCCTACGCCGCTGTATCCTTTTTTCCTGGCAGAGAAGAAATAAGCTTTGTAGCCTAATGCTTCAAATTCGAGTGTCGGAATCTGGTCGGGTTGCGCTTTGGTTTCCTGAAGGCATACCACGTCCGGCTTTTCGATGGCGAGCCAGTCTGTGAAGCCTTTCGACAAGGCGCTGCGCAGTCCGTTTACATTGTATGTAATGATCTTCATTTTATTAATTTAGGGGATATGATTATTATATGGAGGATAAAGACACGAAGCAAAATGGATTCACTTCGTGTCCGTGTCAGAGTTTTCTAAAAATATAGTGGCGGTACTCTATTCCTAAATGTTATAAAATGTGGTAAATGCTTTGATCACGTATTCATGGTCGAGTACGCCTGCCGTTTCCCTTACGGAGTGCATGGCCCACATCGGATTGCCGATATCGACTCCGCGTATTTCCATTTGTGATAATAAAATATTTCCCAGCGTAGAGCCTCCGGCCATGTCGGAATGATTGACGAAAGTCTGGTAGGGTACGCCTGCCATTTTACATATCGTTGCAAATACCGCTGCCGAGTCTCCATCTGTTACGTATTTTTGGTTTGCATTGATCTTTATAACCGGGCCTCCGTTCATAATCGGATGGTTGGTCGGATCGTGTTTTTCCGTATAATTGGGATGAAGGGCGTGTGCCATATCCGCCGAGATCATAAATGAGTTGTGAATTGCCCGGTAGAGTTCTTCTGCTTTACATTCCTGCGCCAGGGCGATCCGTTCCAGAATCGTGCGGAGGATAGGTGATCCGGCTCCTTGTTTGGTACCGCTGCCTACTTCCTCATTATCGAAGATCGCAAGTATTTTTGTTTTGTTGCAAGGGTCTGAATCGATCAGGGCTTGAAGGCCTGCATGTACCATTGCCAGATCGTCCAAACGCCCGGAAGAAATAAATTCATTGTTCAGTCCGAACAATGTGCCTTTTTCGTATTCGTAAAGTGTCAGGTCGAAATCCAAAATGTCTTCACAGGGAATATGCATTTCCTCTGCAATCAATTTTAAAAGGAAATTATCTTTTTCAAACTTTTCGTTGATCATGGCTATCACCGGAAGCATATCTTTTTGTTTGCTGAGCGGATTGCCCTGCTCGTTTACGGTGCGGTTGAAATGGATAGCAAGGTGAGGGATAACCAATAGGGGACGCTTGAAATTTACGAATTGAGTCGTTGGTTTCAGAGGTTTGTCACTTTTCACCATGACACGTCCGGCCATCGATAGGGGGCGGTCGAACCAGGTGTAAAGGATCGGGCCTCCGTACACTTCTGTATTCAGTTTCAGGTATTTCCCTTCTATGGGCATTTCTGCATGCGGCTTGATGCGGAATGTGGGAGAATCACTATGGGCACATATCAGTTTGAAGCCTTCTTCTGCCAAATTTCCGTTTCCCGGCACGAAAGCGAATAAAGAAGAA
>UQTM01000044.1 GCA_900544025.1 uncultured Odoribacter sp. | reverse complement strand
AAAAGTTGCCATATTTAAACGTGAATTACCGTCAAGCATCGCCTCGTCATGTACCAACTGATAAGCCACCTCTCCAGGCATTGAATTTTTAGGCATTTCAAATTTAGGGGCAACCCGGAATTCTTCGGAAGTCCCAAAAATCGGAGTGTTAGGATTTTCTGTTTTCATAAATTTCTAATTTAAAATATTGTAATACAATTAAAATGAACGGTTAGGAACATTCGTTTATTAACTACGCACATTAATTCTTTAAGTTTCAGGTTATCACAATATTTAACTTCAATTGGACATCGAAAATAAAGCCTATAAATTAACTTTTTAAGCCATTTTCAGTATAACAGAAAGTATCCTAAATTGAAAATCATGGAAGAGAGCTTTCTGTACTATATAGAACATAGTATTAAAACACATTGGAATCATCAGGCACTAAGCGATTATAAAGGAGCGACACACACTTACAAGGACGTTGCCCGTAAAATAGCCAAGCTACATCTGCTATTTGAAAACGGGGGAATTAAAAAAGGAGATAAGATCGCCCTTTGCAGCAGAAATATGTCAAACTGGGGTATCGCCTTTCTCGCAACTCTTTCCTATGGAGCTGTGGCTATTCCCATTTTGCACGAATTCAAACCCGACAACATTCACCATATTATCAACCATTCGGGTGCGCGCCTTCTTTTCGTAGGAGAATCCGTATGGGAAGACATCGACAGAGAGCACATGCCCAAACTGGACGCCATCTTTGAAATGGAAGATTACACCATTCTCCACTGCGTCAATAAAAAGCTGGAAGAAACACGTATTCGCCTGAATGAACTTTTCGGTAAAAAATATCCGGACAGGTTCACGATAGACGATGTACATTATGAACCCGATCGGCTGGAAGATCTGGCAATGATAAATTATACCTCCGGAACCACGAGTGCCTCCAAAGGGGTCATGCTATCCTACCGCAGCATGTGGTCGAACCTGAAATACGCCCTCGATAAAATGGGCTATACGCCCGGCGAACGGCTGGTGTCGATCCTGACAATGGCACACATGTACGGGCTGGCATTCGAATTTCTGTACCCCTTTTCAAGCGGTACTCACATTTACTTCATTTCCCGGACTCCCTCCCCGAAAGTTATCGGGGAAATCTTCTCGGAGGTACGCCCCAATCTGATTGTCGCCGTGCCGTTAATCATCGAGAAAATCATCAAACACCGGGTTCTGCCGCAACTGAAAAAATTCCATATCCGGTTATTCTTAAAAATACCGGGAATCAACAATCGTATCCGTCAAACAATAAAACAAAAAATCATCGATGCTTTCGGCGGACGCTTCAAACTGATTGCAGTAGGCGGAGCCGCACTAAACCATGAGGTCGAAGATTTTCTCTATTCTGTAAAATTCCCTTATACCGTAGGCTACGGAATGACAGAGTGCGGCCCGGCCATATCTTACGACGATTGGTTCAGTTTCCAGCCGGGCTCTTGCGGTAAGGCCGTAGATCGGATGCAGATACAGATCCACTCCTCCGACCCGGCCAATATCGTAGGTGAAATTATCGTAAAAGGCGACAATGTCATGGACGGCTATTACGAAAATCCGCAAGCCACCGAAGCCGCTATCGACGAGGACGGCTGGTTGCACACCGGAGATCTGGGTATCATCGATAAAAACGGCTACCTGTATATCAAAGGACGTAGCAAAAACATGATCCTCGGTCCAAGCGGCCAGAACATTTACCCTGAAGAAATAGAGGACAAGCTGAATGCGCTTCCCTATGTGGCGGAATCTCTGGTCGTGGAACGCGACGGGAAACTGACGGCTTTAGTATATCCCGATTACGAGCAAGTGAAAAAAGACAAGCTCACAGACGATAACCTTCATAAAATCATGGAAGAGAACCGGAAACAGGTCAATCACATTATGCCTGCCTACAGCCAGATAGCACGCTTGAAAATCCGTGACACGGAATTTGAAAAAACGCCCAAACGGAGCATTAAAAGATATCTATATCAATAATTTAACATATATTAAAAACGATACAAACTTTCATGCCGACAGATGTATCTGTTTTGAATTTCACATGGAAAACACTATCTTTGAAATTTCAAATCAGAAATCATGGAAGAAAGTTTTTTAAAATACATCGAAGATAGTATTAAAAATTATTGGGATAGGCCGGCATTGACGGATTTCAAGGGAGCTACCAGTTCATATAAGGATGTAGCCCGTAAAATTGAAAAATTACACCTGCTTTTTGAACATAGCGGAATCCGGAAAGGCGACAAAATCGCCCTATGTAGCCGGAACACCAGTAACTGGGGAATAGCTTTCCTCGCCACTCTTTCTTATGGAGCTGTGGCTGTCCCCATTCTCAACGAATTCAAACCGGACAATGTACATCATATCGTAAACCATTCCGAAGCACGCATTCTCTTTGTAGGCGATATTGTGTGGGAAAATCTCGACGAATCGGCAATGCCTAACCTCGACGGAATTATCCGTATGGAAGATTATTCCTTGCGCCATGCCAACAAAAAAGAATTGCAAAGCGCCCGTACCCGGCTCAATGAATTATTCGGGAAAAAATATCCCGAACGCTTTCGCCCGGAAGATGTACACTATGAATACGAAAAGCCGGAACAACTGGCTTTAATCAATTACACTTCGGGCACGACCAGCTCTTCCAAAGGGGTTATGCTGCCCTACCGGAGCCTTTGGACCAATCTTCAATTTGCAATCGACACTTTCGGGCATAATCCGGGAGAACAAATCGTGTGTATGCTCCCTATGGCGCACATGTACGGTTTAGCTTTCGAGTTTATCTATCAATTCGTAAACGGTACGCACACTCATTTCCTGTCGCGCACGCCTTCACCTAAAATTATTGCAGACGCTTTCGCAGAAGTAAAGCCCGACCTGATTATCACGGTGCCTCTGGTGATTGAAAAAATTATCAAGAAAAAGGTATTCCCTACCATAGAGAAACCTCACATGAAAATTTTAATGAATATCCCGATTATTAACGATAAAATCCGGGAAACCATCCGTCAAAAAGTGATCGATGCTTTCGGAGGGAAATTCAAAGAACTGATCATCGGCGGAGCTGCCCTCAACAAAGAAGTGGAAACGTTTTTACGTTCCATTCGCTTCCCTTACACGGTAGGTTATGGCATGACGGAATGCGGCCCGCTACTAAGCTACGACGGCTGGCAAACTTTCCGGCAGGGTTCCTGCGGTAAGGCCGTACCCAGGGTAGAACTCCGGATCGATTCTTCCGATCCGGAAAATATCGTAGGCGAAATTTTAGCCAAAGGCATGTGTGTTATGGACGGGTATTACAAAAACCCGGAAGCAACCGCAACTGCCATCGATAAAGACGGCTGGCTGCACACCGGAGACCTGGGAATTATCGACAAAGACGGTTATTTATTTATCAAAGGACGTTGTAAAAACATGATTCTCAGCGCCAACGGACAGAACATCTATCCGGAAGAGATCGAAGACCGCCTGAACAACATGCCCTATATCAGCGAATCGCTTATCATTGAAAAAGAAGGTAAGCTCATCGCCCTGATCTACCCCGATTTCGAACTGCTGAACAGTGAAAAAATCGCCGACGATAAGCTGCCCGAATTGATGACGGCAAACCTCAAGGAATTGAACCAATTGCTTCCGGCTTACAGCCAGGTAAGCACCTTCAAACTCTATAACGAAGAATTTGAAAAAACTCCGAAGAGAAGCATCAAACGCTTCCTCTATCAATGACCGGAAACGGCCATAAACGCTATGCGCCGTAATTCTCCGTGCAGAATATCCATAAACCACAACCTAATGCCTTCTAAAAACTTTTTTTTTGAAGGCATTTTTTTTACCTTCGTAGGCTGAAAAATTAATACTCATGAACAGAACAACCAACCGTAAATCTGCACCGCCTAAAGAAAAAAAACAGGTTTCGGTCATTCCTTCATTTTTGCAAGAACAAGGCACACGGCTGATCTTAGGGATCACCTTTGCCGTTATTTCCCTTTATATCCTATTTTCACTCGTCGGTTTTTTTTTCACGGGAGGCATCGACCAAAGCCTTATCGACAGAGGGCTTAAAACCATCGTAGCCAACCCCGACATCACAGCCAGCAATCCGGCAGGAAAAATAGGGGCCTGGATTTCCGACCTGCTGATCAACCGCTGGTTCGGTGTAGCCTCTTTCATCGTTTGCTTTATGGTATTCCTCACAGGCTACCGGATTGCAGGGGGAAAACTGAAAGGCTACAAACGAAAAATATTTATCAGCGCGGTGGTCATGCTCTGGATCTCGCTATTGTTCGGCTTTATCACCGAAATATTGAGCGGTCTGCTCGATGCGGGAACAGGATACCTGTTTTGGGGAGGGGGACACGGCTATTTTGTCAGTCTATGGTTAAACTCATTGGTCGGCAGGCTCGGTACATTCCTGATATTGCTCCTTTCTTTTATTATTATTCTTTTCTTTGGTTTCCAGCCTATCTTCTATCGCTGGTTAAACTACTGTAAAGAAAAAATCCGGCAAAACCGGGAAAAAGCCCGGGCTCTCGCCGCAGCAAAAGCAGATCAGGTCGCCTCACAAACGGAATCGGTTACCGGACAGGACGGACAGTCTGCGGCTACCGTTCCCGATTCCGGTTTCGACGAAAGCGATATAGACCTGCCGGACAGCGATAACTCTTTCGACACAGAAAATGTTGAAACTCCGGCCAATGACATAGATACCGAAAATTTCGGTGTTACGGAATTCGGTGAGACCCGTCCCGAAACGGTCGCCCCCTTCGAAAAGACAGAAACTTCCGAGCCCGGTTTTGAAAACATTCCGGTCTCTATCAACGATTTTGAATTCAGCCGGGAGCTTGCAAACCTCGATCCGGAAGAATCGGCGGAAGAAGACGAAGACCGATACCCTGCTACGGATGAGGAACAGAACGACGGCGATATCACCCTGACGGTGAACAATAAAGATCAGGAAGAAACTGTAGATCGGAATATGCTTCCCACAGAAGATTACGACCCTACTCTCGACCTTTCCAATTACCAATACCCCTCCCTCGACCTGCTGGAAGAACATTCTTCCGGTAATCCCAAAGTCACTCAGGAGGAATTGGAGGAAAACAAAAATAAAATCGTAGAAACTCTACGGAACTATAAGATCGAGATCATCAAAATTAAAGCCACGATCGGGCCGACCGTCACTCTTTATGAAATTGTCCCCGCACCGGGTGTAAAAATATCGAAGATTAAAAATCTGGAAGACGACATTGCTCTCAGCCTTGCCGCTTTGGGTATCCGCATCATTGCTCCGATCCCCGGAGCAGGAACGATCGGTATCGAAGTGCCTAACCAAAATCCTGAAGTGGTTTCGATGCGGGGGATCATCGCTTCGAAAAAATTCCAGGAATCCAAATATGCTCTTCCGATAGCCCTGGGACGCACTATTTCTAATGAAACGTACACTTTCGATCTGACCAAAATGCCACACTTGCTCGTAGCGGGAGCAACAGGACAAGGAAAATCGGTAGGACTGAATGCCATTATCACCTCCCTGCTCTACAAAAAGCATCCGTCCCAACTGAAATTCGTGATGGTCGATCCCAAAAAAGTGGAATTGAGTATTTATTCGGTCATCGAAAAACATTTCCTTGCCAAGTTGCCGGATGAGGAAGACGCGATTATCACCGAAACCGCCAAAGTGGTAAACACCCTGAACTCGCTTTGCATCGAAATGGATAGCCGCTACGATTTACTGAAGGTGGCACAGGTAAGAAACATCAAAGAATATAACGAAAAGTTTATCAAGCGGCAATTAAACCCCAACAACGGCCATAAATATCTGCCCTATATCGTAGTGATTGTCGATGAGTTTGCCGACCTGATCATGACTGCCGGAAAAGAAGTAGAGCAGCCTATTGCCCGAATCGCACAGCTGGCACGTGCCGTGGGTATCCACATGATTATCGCCACGCAGCGTCCGTCCACCAACATCATCACAGGAGTTATCAAAGCAAACTTCCCGGCACGTATTGCCTTTAAAGTGGCTTCTATGATCGATTCTCGTACCATTCTCGATTCACCGGGAGCCAATCAATTGATCGGACGGGGCGATATGTTGATTTCCGTAGGCAGTGAAATGACCAGGGTACAATGCGCATTTGTCGATACCCCCGAAGTCGATGCGATCACCCATTTCATCGCTTCGCAACAATCCTATCCTTCTGCCTTCGCCCTGCCGGAATATGTACCGGAAACAGAAGGGATAGGCGGAATTTCGGAAATGGATTTAGGGTCCCGCGATCCTTTATTCGAAGAAGCCGCCCGCTTGATCGTCAATACCCAGCAAGGCTCCACCTCGTCCATCCAGCGCCGGTTCTCTATCGGATATAACCGCGCCGGACGCATTATGGATCAATTGGAAGCCGCAGGAGTCGTCGGTCCTTTCGAGGGAAGCAAAGCCCGTCAGGTTTTAATCCCCGACGAATATAGCCTTGAATTTATATTGAACAACACGAAATAACCGCACTATGTTTTTAGAACAAGCCCATACCGGAAAAAACCAGTGGTATTTATACGTTTTAACTTTACTGATCGTATTCACGGCCACTCAGATCGGAAGCCTTCCTTTAGTGGCTTATATGATGTATCTCGATCCGGCTTCCCTGCAAACAGGCAATATAGCTATCGCTACCGGTACGAATACGGGCCTCGCCCTCACCCTGCTCAGTTTCACCGCAGGATTTTTCGCTTTACTTTTATGTGTGAAATACGTTCATCAGAAACCTTATACCTCCATCGTAACGGCCCGGCGGCAAATCGACTGGAAACGTATTTTTTTCGGGGCGGGAATATGGGGTGCATTGACGATCGTCACCTTTATCATTCAATACTTTACAACCGATTCATCGGAAATTCAATTTCAATTCGAGCCGCTTCGCTTTTTAGGATTATTAGTGGTTTCTTTAGCCTTATTCCCTTTTCAAACTTCTTTCGAAGAACTGTTGTTCCGGGGCTATCTGATGCAATGGTCCGCCCTGCTCTTTAAATACAGGTGGGTGGCTGTGCTGCTCACAGGCCTGCTTTTCGGAGCGATGCACGGAGCAAATCCGGAAGTAGGGGCTTACGGTATGCTGGTAGCCATGCCGCAATATATTCTCATGGGATTGATTTTAGGCTATGTAGCAGTAAAGGACGACGGGATGGAATTATCTTTAGGCCTGCACCTGGCCAATAACATTCTCGCCGCCATTACTTTCACGTCCGATGCTTCCGCCCTGCAAACAAACGCCTTATTTAAAGACCTCAACCCCACGGCCTCCCATTGGGACACCCTGATTATGCTGGTGGCCGGAGTTTTGTTTATCTGGATATGTAATCGGAAATATAATTTTATCGGCAAAGTCGATCTTTGGAAAAAAATCGACGCTCCCGAAATAACTTCTCAAACCTTATAATCCTATTTTTAACAGGATGATAAAAATCGGAGAGGCTTCAATCGCTCTCCCGCCTGAAATGATGGAAAACAAGTTCCATCATTTCGGTCTATTTTACGAAAAGGGTAAAAGAACAAGATATTCACGTTATTTTTTGTAGAAAACTGCTAAAATTTCTTCTCAGGACTCAATTTTTCTATTCTTATCATTAACTTTGACGACGATGTAAAATCTTACAGGCGTTATCTGTGTAAAACGAAATCACATCATTGGGAATTTATTTTAAAAACAAATCTGATAAACAAAATGAGAAAAGTTATCTATTTAACCTTGGGACTGTTCTTGGTTTTCGCCCTGACAGCCTCGGCTGAAAAAAAGAAAACAAAAGAAAAAGAAGGCTTTCAGTTTACCGATCTGAAACGTTTACCGACAACGAACGTCAAATCGCAAGACCGTGCAGGAACCTGCTGGTCGTGGTCAACCATCTCATTCCTCGAATCGGAAATGATGCGTTTAGGCAAAGACTCGGTGAGCCTGTCACCCCTGTTCGTGGTATGGAACACCTATAACGGAAAAGCCGATAAATACGTACGTATGCACGGAAAAGTAAATTTCGGGCAAGGCGGTGCCTCGGCAGATGTGACCTGGGCCATTAAAAACTACGGAATCGTACCGTTAAATGTATATTCCGGATTAAACTACGGTGAAGACGTACATGTTCACGGAGAATTAGACGATGTTCTGAAAGGCTATGTAGATGCTATCGTCAAAAATTCCAATAAAAAATTGAGTACAGCCTGGAAACGGGGTTATGATGCCGTGCTCGACGCTTACCTCGGAGCAAAGCCGGAAAAATTCAACTGGAAAGGTAAAGAATACACTCCGCAGACTTTTGCCAAAGAAGTAACAGGACTGAATATGGACGATTACATCAGCCTGACTTCTTTCACTCACCACCCGTTCTACGAACAGTTCGCTCTGGAAGTACCGGATAACTGGATCGGGGAAATGTCATACAACATTCCGCTCGACGAAATGATGGATGTACTCGACAAAGCGATCGACAAAGGCTATTCCTTCGCCTGGGGATCGGATGTCTCCGAAAAAGGTTTCGTCCGTAAAGGTTTGGCTATCGTTCCCGAAATAAACACCAAAGACATGAGCGATGCAGAAATCGATAAATGGGTAAAAATGCCTCAAAAAGAAAAAGACGAAGAGCTGTTAAAACGTCCCGGTAAAGAAAAAGAAATCACCCAGGAATTACGCCAGCAAGGATTCGACAATTATCAAACCACCGACGACCACGGAATGCATGTTGTAGGAAAAGCAGTAGATCAGCTCGGCAATAAATATTTCATCGTAAAGAACTCATGGGGTAAATACGGCGATTACGAAGGTTATTTGTATGCTTCTTATCCTTTCGTTGCCTACAAAACGACTTCTATCATGATCCACAAAGATGCTCTTCCCCAGGAATTGAAAAATAAACTTGGAATTAAATAACGATTCGTTAAACTTTACGTTTACATTATTTAAAAACAAATTAAAGCCGTTACATTCTATATGTAACGGCGTTTTTTTATCTTTGCAAATAGAACTCTGTTATCGATTCGGGCAGCAAGTATTATAACTTTCGCATCTGAAACACAGAGCTATAAGTTTGAAAAAATAAAAATACATATAAACAGGCATACTGCCGCAAATCATTATCTTTAATTATGAACAACGCTATTGAAATACAAAAAGACATCTGGTGGATCGGAGTAAACGACCGAAGAACTCATATCTTCGAAAACTACTGGCCGTTACCTAAGGGTGTTGCTTATAATTCATACGTTATCGTAGATGAGAAAATCGTCGTTGTAGATACTGTGGAACGGAGCCGGATGGACGACTACCTGGAAAGCCTCGAAGCAGTGATCGGCAACCGTCAGGTGGATTACCTGATCATTAACCACATGGAGCCCGACCACACCGGTGCGATTAAAGCCCTATTATGTCATTATCCGAATCTGACAATCATCGGAAACAGTAAAACTTTTCCGATGTTGGAAAATTTCTATGGAGTGCATAACAACCTGCTGGAAGTGAAAGAAGCCGATACGCTGAATATCGGAAAACGAACACTTCATTTTTATATGGTGCCTATGCTCCACTGGCCGGAAACAATGGTGACCTACCTGCCGGGCGAAAACATCGTTTTCAGCGGTGATATTTTCGGAGCTTTCGGAACTCTCGACGGAGGCATTTTCGACGACCAGGTCGATCTCGATTACCTCGAAGAAGAAATCAGCCGCTACTACTCCAATATCGTCGGGAAATACGGTATGCCTGCCCAGACAGCCTTAAAAAAACTGAATACGCTTACATTCAATACCATTTGTGCTACCCACGGCCCGATCTGGCGTTCCCATGTGTGCGACATCATCGCCAAATACGAAAAATGGAGTAAATACGACACGGACGAAGGCGTTGTCATCGCTTTCAGTTCTATGTATGGACACACCGAGCAAATGGCAGACCTGATCGGACGCATCCTGGCAGAAAAAGGTGTACGTAAAATCCGGATTCACGACACCTCCAAAACTCACCCGTCTTATATCATCAACGATATATTCCGCTACAAAGGAGTGATTTTAGGAAGCTGTGCCTATAACGGAGGCATTTTCCCTACGATGGAAACCTTGTTGTGTGAATTGGAAAATATGGGAGTCAAGAATCATTGCCTTGCTTACTTCGGGAACAAAACATGGGGCGGCGGAGCCATTCCGCGCCTGAAAGCCTTTGCCGAAAAGATCAAATGGGAAGTCGTTGCCGAACCGAACGAAACCAGCGGTTCCATGAAACCTTCCGATATTGAGCAATGCCGGGCTATTGCAGAAGCTATGGCGGCAAAAATAAAAGGAGCTTAACGGGCTTCGCTACATAAAAAACGTGGGAAATAGATTTGGCTCTTTTTCCCATGTTTTATTTTATTCCTGATTCAACGGGAGCAGCGTAATATAATGCACCTGCAAAGACAACTCAACGATATTTCACCTCTTTAAATCCATAGGCTCTTTCCGCTCCTTCGGAATCCCTCAGCACCAGCCGTCCGTATTCATCCACCCCGGCAATCGAAGCCCGGAAAACGCCCGTTTCATCCTCCCATTCGAATTCACCGTAACGGCGGTATAAAGCCTCTACAAAATCGTGCTCCAATAAATGATAATTGTATATCTGTTCATACCGTTTTCCTATACATTCCAGCAATTCGGCCAGCGCATCGTGCAACGGTAACTCATGTCCCAGCAATTGGGCCAAAGACACCGGATTCGGAGCGTCCGACACAAACACCTGCTGGTTGACATTTACCCCCACCCCGCACAGCGACCTGCCGATATTCGTTCCGCTAATCGTATGTTCGATAAGGATTCCCACCATTTTTTTGTCGCCTACATAAACATCGTTCGGCCATTTCACCGTGCAACCTTCCACATAACGGCCGATAAAATCACAGCATCCCAGGGCAATCACCATTGAAACGGCAAACTGACGGGCAGCATCCAGATTCACCGGCTTAAACACCACAGTCATAGAAATATTCTTTCCCGGGGTACTTTCCCATTTATTACCCGCCTGCCCGCGTCCTCCCGTCTGCCGGAAAGTTAAAACCACACTCTTATCCGTCAGTTCCTCTTTCGGCAACTCCTCTGCCAAAGTATTCGTCGATCCCGCCTGCTCAAACTCCAAAATATCAAAGCCGCTCAATTCATATTTTTCCATATTCAAACCTTTTACTTTATACGTATTTCCGTACGCCTGTTCGCGGCTCTTCCTGCTTCCGTATCGTTCGATTCCAGAGGTATATCTTTTCCATATCCTTTATAACTCATCCGGTCTTTACCGATCCGGTGCAAAAATAAATATTTATACACTTCAAAAGCCCGGTCTTCCGACAACCTGCGATTGTGCTCGTCGCTGCCGCTATTATCCGTATGTCCGGATATTTCTATTTTTACATCCGGATTCAGTCGCATAAATTCCATCACTTGCCGCAATTCATTGTACGACTCCGGTTTCAAACGATAGTCGTCCACATCGAAAAACACTCCTTTTAACACCAAAGTACGGTCTTTTTCCACTTTTCGCAGCACGACCACTTTTTGCCGGGGATATTCCCGCCCGGCAGGCTTCACGGCTAAGGTATCGGAATAATACAAATACCCCTTTTTCATCGCCCCGACCAGCAACAACGTCTCCGCAGGCACACAAGCCAGCATATCGCTATGAGCATACACCCGGTCATAATACGCCAGCGTATCCCCGCTTTCCACGGCAACTACCGTCAGGTAATCCGGCGAAACCGCCTCCCCGGCTTCATTCTCCGTCAGCAAACGGATATATGCCGTAGGCGGACAAGCCAGGCTATCCTCCAGCCGGTAACGATATATACACCTTCTCCCACTGACATCGGAAGAAAAATATCCCCATTGCCCGCTGGCATCCACAATAAATCCCAATTCGTCTCCTTGTGTATTCACGGTGATACCGATATGCTGCGGTTCCGACACCTTATTTAAATCGACCTTATAAATATCTTTCCGTCCCATACCGGGATAACCGTCGGAAGCAAAAAATAAAGTTTGATTATCGAAATATAGGAAAGGGGCCATTTCATCCCCCGGAGTATTGAAATACAGGCATCTCGGCTGAGACCAATACTGCATTCCATTCGATTCCCTGCGCAATAGCCGCGAATACCAGATATCACTCCCTCCGCGTCCTCCCTCCCGGGTTGAAGCGAAAAATAAACGGGTTCCGTCGGCAGAAATAGCAGGCTGAGCCTCCCAGCCGTCTGTATTGACCGGCTCCCCCAAAGAAATGGGAACCGACCAGGTACTATCCGAAACACGGTAAGCCACATAAATATCACTCCGCCCTTGTCCGCCGACCATGGTAAAATACATCATCTGTCCGTCGGCTGTCAGAGAAGGTGCGCCACACTTCCCCTCCGGGTAAAAATCAAGGGGATAACGCACACTGTCCCGTAGCATCCACATCATCTCCCGGTCGCCCACCTGCTCCGTATATAGCAAAGTATTCCCCGTAACATCCAGCGAAGGCCAGTAAACGGGACGTTCCGACTGTAAATACAATTCCGTTTCCCTGCGCACCTCATTCTTTAAAGCCTTCAAGGCAAAAGCACAATCTTCCAGTCGTTTTTTTACCTGCATCGCCCCGGTCAGCCGCTTATCCCGTTCCAGGTATAAACGGTAATATTTCTGCGCCGTTTCGTAAGCCCCCCGGTCAAAGTATCCATCGGCAAGCACCATAAAATAATAAGCATATCCTTTCAGGGAATCGATCGACAAAGCCTTCTCTATGGCTTTCATCTCCCCGGTGCGATCGCCTTGCTTGTGAAACATATCCGCCCGCAACAAATACAAAGCTGAAAAAGCGGAATCCAAAACCGCCGCTTTTTCCAGCATATTCCGTGCTTTCTCCGTCTCCCCCGCCCGAAAAAGCGAACGGGCTTCCTGATAAAACTTATCGGCTTTTTTGTTCGTACTCAAAAAATGTTGTCCGTATCCGTTAAAGACACCTGTTATCGTAAATGCAAAAATTAAAATAATATATTTCAAGATGTTCTGTTTTTAGTCACAACAAATTTATGGAATTAAGCCACATTCACAAAGTAAAAATCCGTAAACCGGACAATGCTGGTTTACGGACTCCCACTCTTTTATCAAAATCTCACAAATACAATCAATAATTTTCCGGGAATAACTCGAAATAGGCTTTCGGATGCAGGCACGACGGGCATATCTCCGGAGGCGTTGTCCCTACATGCACATATCCGCATTTCCGGCAATACCATCTCACCGGCTCGGGACGTTCGAATATTTTGCCGTTCCGGATATTTTCAAGTAATTTCAAATAACGCTGCTCATGCATTTTCTCCACTTCGGAAACATATTTAAAAGTAGCGGCAATCTTTTTAAAGCCCTCGTCCGATGCAATCTGTCCGAACAACGGATAAAGATTGAAAGCTTCATCATGCTCTCCCTCTGCCGCTTCTATCAGGTTTTCGGGGGTTTGCAGCAAAGCTCCTGCGGGATAAGCTGCCGTAATCTCCAGCATCCCCCCCTCCAGATAACTGAAAAAACGCTTAGCATGCATCTCTTCCTGCAAAGCCGTCTCATAAAATATTCCGGCAATCTGTTCATAACCATCCTCTTTAGCTATTTTAGAAAAAAATGTATAACGGTTTTTAGCCTGTGACTCCCCAGCAAATGCCTTCAATAAATTTTTCTCGGTTTCGGTACCTTTGATTGATCTCTCCATAATATCTGAATTTTAATGAACTTGTGTATAACTTATACGGACATTTCCAAAATAAGTTCATTTCTCCATTTCATAAAAAGGGGGTATCCCGAAGAATACCCCCTCCCTTCTCAATTCTCCCCAAACTTACTTCACTATTTGCATATATACAGCATCTCCTTTATAAGGATAGAAAGCGACATCGGTTGCTGCCCATTTTTTCAAATCGGGTTGCATCTGAACGGCTTTCTGCAAAGCCATAGCCATTTCCTGTGTATTTTTTACACGGGCAGCGGCAACAGCCATCATATAATAATCCATCGCATTGTCCATCTTCATTTTCTTAAAGGTTTCCAAAGCACCACGGTTATCATTATTCATCATCTGTGCATAAGCCAGGTTGATATTCGGCATCTCTTTCAAATAAGAAATAGCTTTGCTGTAATCTCCCTGCTGTAACAAAATCAATCCCATATTATAGCGGGCCTCTTTACGGATCTTAGCCTTGTCGAACATTTCGGCGGCTTTTGCTTTATTGCCCTGCATAGCATACATGATTCCCATATTGTTATTGACGGTAGCGTCTTGCTTCAAAGCAATAGCCGACTCCAATAATTTCTGAGCTTTCTTGTAATCTTTCATATCGATTGCCATAACAGCCAGGTCATTCAGTAATTGCCAATTGGTTTGAGCGGTTACTGCCGGGGTTTTTTCCGTTAATTGAGGCACAAAATAAGTAATCTGTCCTTGTTCCTGCACAACATCGGGCACAGTATAGAATACAAAGAAATCGGCACGGCGCAGGATCGGCAGAATCACTTCTTTCAATTCCGGGGTTTTATTGGTATAAGAATCCAGTAAAGTATTCCGGCGGGCAGCATTCGGAGCATCTTTCAAAGCCTGGATGATTTCGGCTTTATTTTTAATATTGGAGTCTTCCAGCAGCATATATAAACCATTCCAGTTTTCTACCACCGTTTGCTGCACCACAAACTTCGGATCGCGAGCCATAGGGGTATTCGTCAAATGCAAATCTTTTTCAAAAAATGCTTTAGCGGATTTAAAACGATTGTTAGCCAAACTCTTATTCAAACGCTCTGCACCTTCCGGTGAGTTGGATATGTAAATAAACATATTGGTGATCTTCGCATCCTTGTTGGCCAAAACTTTATCCATAGCTTTCACAGCCTGTGACATAACGGCTGAATTCTGCTCTGCTGTAGAGATCGCCGATTTTCCTAACGGAAACATCACATATCCGCTGACAACACCCACTTTCTCAGCAGGAACATCGGTGACGAAAGTTTCGGTCATCACAGGCACATAGCTCACTCCGTCGATCTTGACCGGATAGCTCTGCCATACCTTTACGCCGTTTTTGTTCAGGATCACAGGGCTCATCATAAAGGATTTCTTTCCTCTCATAGCTTCGATATCGGCCCAAAGCACCCCATTCTGCATTCCTTCACGGAAAGGCATAGAAAATTTTTGAGTATAGGTCGTAGGCGTTTTATAGCTTACCACCGGATAATTTGCATCTTTCACGCTTTCACCCTGTAAAAACATCGGGGTCAGATTCAGCATCTGGTTCCCGTACTGCATTTTCGGGGTGATCTTCAGGATCATCTTCTTATCGAACTGCTTCGGAGCAAAAGCAATCTTATATTCAAAATTGATCACTCCCTCCACAGATTCCAATTGAATCGGGGTGATCTGCCCGACAACCGCGGTTTCAATGACATCTTTCTGCAATTTCTTCATGGAATTACATCCCGACATCACGAAAGAAAATGCAACGGCAGCCAAGCCCGCCAGAAATAATTTACGTTTCATAGTTTTCTTTTTTAGTTCAACTTATTTGTTCCATTTAGTTTTCATTCAACTACCTCTTTAACGGAAAAAAGATTTATAAAGTTCCGTACATCCTGCCAAAGATGCCCCGGCGACATATTAATTAGCTGCCTGCAAGCAAAATAGACCCGGAAAATTCATATTTTTCTTTCTATTTCAGGATACATAAATAAAAACGATCCGCATAAAACAAATATTTGTTTCCTCATAGAAAACCATAATCCACCCATTTGAATTATCTTTGTACGGGCTTAAATTCAGCCCCGGCATAGTCGGCTGCCTTCAGCTTTACGCCGGCAATATCATTTGACCCGAAAGAAAGAATAGGTATGGAAGATAACGATAGAGTGAAACCCGTATATATTGAAAAGCTCTTTAAAAGCAAAAATCCACGTCTGGCACGCCTGATCCCCGGCTTTGTCTATTCATTTTTGAAGCGGATCATTTGCCAAAATCAAATCAACGACTTTATAGAAAAATACGGCGACCGGAAAGGGCTCGATTTTGCCCATGGCATGCTTGAATTTCTAGAAGTTTCTTTCCGGGTGGAAGGAGCGGAAAATCTTCCCGCCCCAGACGGAAGATACATTTTTGTCGCCAACCATCCTCTGGGAGGTCCCGACGGTATTATCCTGATCTCTTTTTTAGGACAGAAGTACCCTCACTTGAAATTTCCGGTAAACGACCTGCTGCTCAACTTAAAAAACCTGAACAACATATTTTTAGCGGTAAACAAACACGGCTCGCTCGCCAAAGATGCCGTAACCGCCATTGAAAACGCCTATGCCTCCGATTGCCAGATGATTATGTTTCCGGCAGGCATGGTCAGCCGCAAGACAAACGGAGTGATACAAGACCCGGTATGGCAAAAAAGCTTTGTCACCAAAGCCATACAATACCACCGGGATATCGTGCCCATATTTATAGAAGGGAGGAATTCCGATTTCTTTTATAACCTGGCCAATTTCCGCAAGAAAATACACTTGAATATCAATTTAGAAATGCTCTACCTACCCAAAGAAACATTTAAGAAACAAGGGCAATCTTTCTCTATCAAAATCGGAAAGCCTATCCCCTGGCAAAGTCTCGACAAAAGTAAAAAACCGATGGAATGGGCGGAAGCGATCAAACAAAAGGTCTATTCGCTTTGATCTCCGTAAACCGCCTTGGTCCATTCCAAACCGGAATAAAAAGTATTCAGCCACGTTTGCTTGCTCTGGGGGATATAACTGCTTAACCCGCAAAATTTTTGGTAGAAAATCTGATTCCCGTAACTGGCCGTATGGGCTTCATATAGAATCACCCGGTTCAATTCCCGGCTAAAAGTGTCGTATTGTTCCGCAGTAGGTGAAAGCCGGCTGATATAATCGTCGAAATCATATAATATTTCGCTCCAGTGCAGCGAGCCTGTCCGGTCGATTCGCTGAATCGCACTCCTGTCGAGAGCAGCGATTTGCTCATTCTTCCCTTCCAGAATACCACGGGTAGCTTCCGCAAGAGCGTCCATATTCCCGGTTTTTACTAACGAAATCGTCCCCGACTGATAAATTCCCGAGCGGGAATTATAAAAGTCGTAATATTTACGGCACATTTCCCGGTAGGCTTCTTCTCCGCTCCACCAATCCCCGACAACTTCATCATACGGGAAACCGTCCTCCCAAATTTCAGTGGGCGACGAGATCAGGTATTTCGTTTTGTTCCGCAAAGCATAAGCCACTTCCACGCACCCCATATAACAGGCATCGAACAAAATAAAATCGAAACGATCGTCGGGCAATGCCGAAACCAATCCGTTCAGCTCCATCCAATTATTTCCATCCTGACCGAAAGCACGGGATTTCAATGTGGACGGCAGCCACCCCGTTCCATGCGACCAAAGCACCAAGCCATAACTCGATGCCGGATATTCCAGACACACTTCATCGATCGTTTGTTTCAATATATCGGGCGACGCACTGTTCCGTTCCTGATAAGTCTTTACGGTTTCCGCACTCGCGATTCCATTGTCGTTCATAACCAATTTCACCAACCGGGGCTTTCCCTCATAGTTGTCTATATAAACGAGCAGATTCCCCTCTCCCCGGAATGCTTTCAGCATTTTATCCAAATTTATGGTCGTCCACCTGTTCAGGGAATTCTCCGCCACCATATAAACCAGCACCGTGCGGTCTGCCCAGCGGACCGGTTCCGGATGGTCTTTATGACAACCCGACAATACGAAACAAAAAATAAGCAAATATTTTATCCAACTTTGCATCTCATTGATTCTTAAGTAAAAATACGCTCGCTAAAATACGAAAAAATATCTAAATCGATCTTATTGTTTCGTAATCTCGATGAAACTGTATATCCATTTTTAAGATTTTCCCTTTCAGAAAATCAAATTAACTGATAATGTATTATATTTGTCGCTCAAAATCAATACTAACAGACCTGGAATCAAGAGAGATTCCAATCATAAAAACTGTAAATTCATCAAATAGCAAACCGATGCAACCTGTTATATATCCCGTTGAAAAAGAAAAACTCATTGCAGAACTGACTGAAGAACGCTTCGTGCGTAAAACAAACAAAGCGGGAAATGAAATATACACTTTCGATGCTCATTCGGCTCCAAACTTAATGAAAGAGGTGGGAAGAATCCGGGAACTGACATTCCGGTCTGCCGGAGGAGGTACAGGAAAAGAAATCGATATTGACGAATTTGACGTAGATCCCGCCACTCCCTACCAGCAATTAATCGTATGGGACCCTAAGGAATTGGAAATCATCGGAGGATATCGTTACATCCTCTGTAACCATCTCTCCGATAATGCGGAGGGAGAACCCAATCTGGCCACCACCGAACTTTTCCGTTTCTCGGATAAATTCAAAGCCGATTACCTGCCCCGGATGATCGAACTGGGACGGTCTTTTGTACATCCGCTCTATCAATCCACCCGCATGGGACGCAAATCCCTTTATGCCCTCGATAATCTGTGGGACGGTTTGGGTGCATTGACCGTAGAGCATCCTGAAATCGAATATTTTTTCGGAAAAGTGACGATGTACACCAGCTTCAATATACAAGCCAGGAACATGATTCTTTACTTCATGAAAAAATATTTCCGCGATCAGGAAAAACTGGTGGTTCCTATCCAGCCTTTGGAAATCGACATCGATGAAGAGGCAATGAGCCGGATATTTTCCGGTATCAATTACGATGAAGACTATAAGATATTATCTAGATATGTACGGGATTTAGGCGAAAATATTCCTCCTCTCGTGAATGCCTACATGAGCCTGTCGCCTTCTATGAAAACATTCGGGACTGCGATAAACCCCGGATTCGGAGGAGTGGAAGAAACGGCGATTATAATCAAGATCGCCGATGTATATGAAGCTAAAAAGAAACGGCATATCGCTACTTATATTCCCCGTTTCCGGCTCTTTAATCGTTAATGATCCGCTTGATGACTTTCAGATTATGGGTATAGCGTTTTAAATCCTCGTTAAAGATGCCCTGATGATCTATTTTATCCACCCGCACCCGGCCGGAAGCATGGATAATACGGTTTTGTTCCCAAATAATCCCGACATGGGTGATCGCTCCGGTATCATCTCCGAAAAATGCCAGATCTCCGGGCAAAGCCTCTTCGACAAACGAAAAATCCTGCCCGCCGTTCACCTGATCTGCCGCATCCCGGGGCAAATCGATACCCGCCATCCGGTAAACAATCTGCACCAATCCCGAACAATCTATTCCATAAGGCGAACGCCCTCCCCACAAATAAGGCGTATTGTAATACATCAACGCATATTCTATAATCAGATCGCGCAAGCTGTCGATTCCCACATCTTTCATCTTGCTTACCAAAGTATAGACATCTTCGCCTAACCTCATTTTCTTGGTAATGGCATCGAAAAAAGGAAGAACACTCCCGGCAACGATCAATTTATTCCCATAATCCCCCTCTTTGATAACGATATTAAAAACCTCCGTAGTCAGCATAGGCGATTCCGAACGGTATTTCACCACATACTCGTCTGAAACAGGCACGTACATTTTCCGGTCGATCCATCCCTCGTTACCGTCGTGAATCAAACGGACATATACCCATTTCTCATCCATTTCCAAAACCTGGTACATTTCGCCGAAAAGGATTTGCGAGATCATTTCACTCCTGTCCGATTTTTCACTCCGCATGGGAATAAGGCTCAAATCTGCTATACCGAAAGACATATTTGCAATATTATATTATCTAAAAGGCAAAATTACACTTTTCCCGCAGTAAACCAAATAAAATCGGAAACACCCCGCAATAAGGCAAACCGTTCCCCTGCCCCTGCAACCGCCATTTTCTCACCCCGGTATTGTGCCACGTAGCTTTATGCCAGGAATAACACCAATAACTGGGCTGTCAATACCCGAAGGAACATCGTCAGCGGATATACCGTCGCATATCCCACCGAAGGCATGTCATTACCCGAAATATTATTAGAATAAGCCAGGGCAGGCGGGTCTGTAGTACTTCCGGCAATCAGCCCCATGATCGTAAAATAATTGATCTTATACACGGCACGGGCAACAATACCGATCAGTAAAAGTGGAACGAAAGTTATAATAAAGCCGTACCCGATCCAGGCGTAACCGCCACCGTTCACCACCGTATTCACAAACTCTTCTCCTGCATTCAGCCCTACACAGGCAAGAAACAGGGCGATCCCCACTTCCCGAAGCATCAGGTTGGCGCTCATGGTAGTATAAGTCACCAATTTATAATGCGGCCCGAACCGGCCGATCAAAATAGCGATAATCAAAGGGCCTCCGGCAAGCCCTAATTTCACAGGCTGCGGAATACCGGGAAACACAAAAGGTATGCTTCCCAGCAATATACCCAAAGCAATCCCCAGAAAAATAGGGACAAGATTCGGCTCTCGCAAACGGCGCATAGAGTTTCCGAGGACTCTCTCCACGCTGGCCAGCTCTTCTTCACGTCCCACAACGGTTACCCGGTCGCCCACCTGCAATTCCAAACCGGGTTCCGCCACCAAATCCACTCCGGCACGGTTCACCCGGGTTACGTTCACCCCATATCCGCCGCGTAAATGCAACTGCCCTAACATCTTTCCATTAATGCTCGAACGCGTCACCATAATCCGGCGGGAAATCAGTTTCGCATCGATCTTTTCCCATTCCGCCCGGTGCATATCGATACGCTCACCGATAAATGCGATCACGGCATTCAAATCCTGTGTCGCAGCAATGACAAACAATTTATCACCTTCGAAAAGCCGGGTGCGGGGAGTTGCCACGTCGATCTCTTTGTCGGTACGCAACACCCTGGAAATGACAAATTTCTTTTCGATCAAAGAAGCGATTTCCGCGATTTCCTTTCCAAACAGGGAAGGATTTTTCACTAACAAGGAAACATGCGTCGCTCTGGCAGCCTTAGCCTGTGCTTCATCCTGTGCCGTTTCCAACTCCTTTTCAAAAGAAATCTTGAAAATATAGCGGATAGATAAAATGGCCAGAATAATCCCGATCACTCCTAACGGATAGGCCACTGCATAGCCTAAAGCAATCACCGGATTTTCCACTCCGGTCATATCGTAATAGGCTTGCTGGGCTGCACCGAGCCCGGGGGTATTCGTCACGGCACCCGATAAGACCCCCACCATCGTCGTAATGGGTAGTCCAGTGACCAAATGCAATATATAAGTAATCAATACGCCCAGAAAAACAATTGCCACGGCCAGCATATTCAGCGTCATCCCTCCCTTCTTAAACGAAGAAAAGAATCCCGGCCCGACCTGCAATCCGACAGAATATATAAAAAGTATCAAACCGAACTCTTTTAGGAAATGTAAAGCGTGAGGATCCATCCGCATTCCGAAATGACTCAAAATAATCCCCATAAAAAGAATCCAGGTAATGCCTAAAGAAATACCCCCGATTTTTACCTTTCCGAGCAACACTCCGGAAAAAATCACGATCGACAAAAGCAGGATTGAATGTCCTATGCCTGTCCCGAAAAACAATTCATTTATCCATTCCATAAAACCAAATCAATACACGTTTTTAACAAGACGCGAAGATACAAATAACAAACCGCAGTTAAAAAAAAATTATAACATTTCTATAAGCAATTAAACACTTTCTATGTTCTACAACATAAAAACGAAACCAGCCGGATGATTCTCCTCTCCGGACTGTAACGCCCGGCAGGTTTCTACCCGGCATGAAAACTAAAATCCTTCCGGCAACGTTTAACACATAAATCTAATTTACCGAAGCTATGAACGACATTATATTCTTATTATTACGGGCTTCTATCAGCGCTTCCCTCAGCGACCGGGCAGCCTTTATCGACCGCCTTGCCGAAATCATAGAGACACACACCGGACGAGACGAAGAAGCCGCCCGCAAACTGAGCGATAACATTGCAGGAGCTATGGAAGGATTGAACGGGACTTTACTTTTACAGCAGTTATTCCGTCCCCACCATGATAAAAAACTGAATAAAAGCATCGATAGCCTGACAGAAGCGATCGAAAAATTAAGAGCGATACTCGAAGCGGCAGAACAGCCGGCAGCATCTTCCAACAACGACAAACTATGAGAGTAACCGATATATATGTGAGCTATCTGAAAGTGGTACGGACATTCCAGATCATCCGTATCCTGACCAAGCACGGCTCCAGAGAATTAATTTACCGTTCCTTTTTGGGGAGGCACATCCGGAAACGGCGAATCCGGAAACACAAGCCTGTGTACACCACCCAGGAACGGTTGCGCATCACCATCGAAGACCTCGGACCGACGTATGTAAAATTCGGGCAAATCCTTGCCGACCGCCCCGATATCTTATCGGAACGTTTCCGTAAAGAATTGAAAAAACTTCAAACGAATGCCCTGCCCTTCGACGATAATCTCGCCGTACGGCTGATTGAAGACGAACTGGGAGCAGAAATTAAAGATGTTTTCATGGAATTCAATCCGCATTGCATCTCTTCGGCTTCTATCGGTCAGGTTTACACCGGACGTTTAAAAGACGGTAAACACGTTGTCGTCAAAATTCGCCGCCCGAACATCGACCAGACCATCAAGCTCGATCTCTACCTGATGCACTATCTGGCGGCTAAATTCGCTAAACAATATCCGGAATTGGCAGCCATCAACATCGTTAATGTCGTCGATGAATTCGGAGAAAGTATTTTGAGTGAACTGAACTATTATAACGAATCCACCAACATTATTCGTTTTCAGGATATCTTCAAGGACAATCCCCATGTGTATATTCCTCAGGTATATACCAAATACACGACTCACAAAATGCTGATCATGGAACGCTTGTTCGGACTCACTCCGGACGATCCGGTGCAACTGACGGCAGCAGGACTCGACACGAAGCAAATAGCCCTGAACGGTGCAGAGGCTTTATTGATCATGATCTTCAAAGAGGGTTTTTTCCATGCCGATCCTCATGCGGGAAATATGTTCATTCTACCTGAAAACCGTATCGGGCTGATCGATTTCGGAATGGTGGGAGCTTTACGCCCGCGCGAAATGGAATTTCTCGCCAATATCTCGATCGGCTTCGCACGCCGCGACCCGATCGGACTTGCCGATGCCATGATTCATTTATGCGGTGTACGTTTTTTCGAAAACAGGGACGACCTGATTTTTGCACTCCAGCAAATGCTGAAACGCTACGACCACACTCCGGTGGAAAAAATGGACTATGCACGGATGATACAGGACTGTATAGAACTGATCAGCAAATTTCAGCTTTGCATCCCTTCGGGTATTTTCATGCTGGCAAAGGCTCTCGCCACCATACAAAAAACGGCTGAAAAACTCGATCCGGACATTCCGTTTGCCAAATTAATCATCCCCTATGCCCGCGAAGTGGTCATTACCCAGTTTTCCCCGCGTAAACTGGCATCCGAACTATTTCAAACCCTGAAAGGTTATGCCACGCTGATCAAAACCGCCCCGTTGGATATCAGCGAAATACTCTATAAATTCAAACAAGGACAAATCAAACACGAAATACAGGTCATGGATATGGGAGATATTAAAAAACTCCTCCGTAACGTGACCTCGCGGCTGGCTTATGCTATACTGCTGGTGGGATTGTTCATCGGCTCGATCATTCTGCTGTCCCAGCGTCCCGATCTGGAATACGGCGGATTCCTGATGTTTTTATCTTCGTTCCTGATCTTTATCGTCATGCTCCGCTGGATTTTCAGAAAAAAGAAACTGGATTGACCTCCATAAAAAAAGCGTCCGGGATAACGGACGCTTTTTTTATAACTCATCCCAAACGGAACACCCTTCATCATTGGGGCGTTTTCCATAATTGCACCAGATTCAAGATGGTTTGCACGGCTTTCTGCATCGTATTCAATGAGCAATATTCAAATTTTCCGTGGAAATTCATTCCTCCGGTAAATAAATTCGGGCAAGGCAGCCCCATATACGACAGACGTGCCCCGTCCGTTCCTCCGCGAATCGGCCGCACCACCGGAGTAACTCCGGCTTCCTGCATCGCCCGCATCGCTTTATCGATCACTTCGGGATAAGGCTCTACCATTTCACGCATATTGTAATACTGATCTTTTAACTCGAGCGAAATCACTTCCTGCCCGTATTTCCGGTTCACAAACGCCACCGCATCTGTCAGAAATGCCTTTTTGGCTTCGAATTTCTCACGCGAATGATCCCGGATAATATATTCCATAGAAGCTTTTTCCACTCCCCCGGAAATACCGATCAAATGATAAAATCCTTCGTATCCTTCCGTGTGTTCAGGGCGTTCGCATACAGGCAGCAAATCGTTAAGCTCCGTAGCGACCTGTAAAGCATTGATCATCTTATCCTTTGCATATCCGGGATGGATATTACGTCCCTGAATGGCGATCTTAGCCCCGGCAGCATTGAAATTCTCATACTCCAACTCTCCCTCGAAACCGCCGTCCATCGTGTAAGCAAACTTCGCACCGAAAGCAGACACATTAAAAAAATCCACACCCCGGCCGATCTCCTCATCGGGAGTAAAACCGATCCTGATCTTTCCATGCGCAATTTCCGGGTGATTCACCAAATATTCCGCAGCCGTCATAATCTCGGCAACCCCGGCTTTATCGTCCGCTCCCAGGAGAGTCGTCCCGTCGGTCGTAATCAGAGTATGCCCTTTAAAAAAAGACAATTCCGGGAAATCGGCCACCCGCATCACCAACGACGGGTTCAACTGAATGTCGTTTCCGTCATAATGCTCGATCAACTGCGGCTTCACATGGGCTCCGCTCATATCGGGACTGGTATCTACATGGGAAATGAATCCGATCACCGGACTATCCTCGTATCCCTGCGTTGCGGGAATCGTTCCCATAGCATAACCGTTACCGTCGATCTCCACCTCATCCAATCCCAGGCTTTTCATTTCTTCCGCCAAATAGTTCAGCAATACCAACTGTTTGCCCGTTGAAGGAAAAGTTTCACTTTCAGGATCGCTCTGGGTGTCGAATCCCACATATTTCAAAAATCGTTCTTTCAGTTCCATAAATTCAATTCATTAAAATTCAACTTCTCTTTCGGAAAATCATCCTATCGTGGTTCTCGCAATTTCAGACCTCACCCAAACAACGACATTCTTCTTTCCCTTACCACCGCAATATCCGGCAGCCTCTTAATTTTCTGCCTTTGCCCGGAGACTGTCCCAAATAAAATAAGCGATAATCACGACATACATCACCACAGCCAGCCATTCCGCCCCGCTCCAGGTGGAATACCAATCCGCTCCGGCATATTTCAACACGGCGCTGATCACTCCCATCAACGCTCCTCCGGCAATAAACCCGGAAGCAATCAGCGTACCTCTTTCCCGGCGCATCTTGTTCACACTTTCGTCTTTACTCCGGGTAGATACATACCAGCTACCCAGACCACCCACCAGCAACGGAGTATTCAATTCCAACGGGATAAACATTCCCAAAGCAAAAGCCAAAGCAGGCACCCCGATCATCGTCAGGATCAGAGCCAGGGCAGCCCCGGCAAAATAAAGCATCCAGGGAGTCGTCCCTCCCTCCATCAACGGACGGATCACCGCAGCCATGGCGTTTGCCTGGGGAGCTACCAAAGCATTCTCACCTACAAAGCCATAAGTCTGATTTAAAATCATCATCACTCCGGCCACAGTTGCAGCCGATACCGCCGTACCCAAAAATTTCCAGGTTTCCTGCTTCGCCGGAGTCGTCCCGATCCAGTAACCGATTTTCAGGTCGGTGATAAAACCGCCCGCCATCGATAAAGCCGTACACACGACACCACCGATAATCATCGCTGCCATCATCCCGTTCGTTCCGCTCAAACCGGCACTCACCAACACCAAAGAAGCCAGTATCAAGGTCATCAAAGTCATCCCCGAAACCGGATTCGTACCTACAATGGCAATGGCATTCGCCGCTACGGTCGTAAACAGGAACGATATAATAAAGACAATCAGAATCGCTACAAGAGTCTGGAAAACATTATCCAGCACGCCGAATTGAAAAAACAGGAAAGTCGTGATCAGGGTTGCCAGCAAACCGACCAGAATAAACTTCATCGAAAGATCGCGCTGGGTACGCTCTCCCGCTTCTTCCACACCCTTTTTACCGCTCAGTTCCTTCACGGCCAGCCCCAAAGCCTGGCGAATGATTTTCGACGAACGGATAATTCCCACAATTCCGGCCATCGCTGGGCTGGGG
>UQTM01000043.1 GCA_900544025.1 uncultured Odoribacter sp. | reverse complement strand
CACAAATTAGCCCATACATTTAGTTTGTTTTTCATAATAGATATATGTTTGTTTAAAACCCGGTTTCAGATTTTATCTATCAAATTATCTTTTGTTAAAATAGCGAATATAGGATGTTCGCTACAAAATAGTATCTTTGTTCCTTAATATATAAAGAAGAGCGATAATCCTAATTTCGATAGAATTATATTGAAGAAATACCATAACTGTACGAAATGAAAATAAAGATCGTAAACAAATCAAAGCATCCGTTGCCGGAGTATAAAACGAAATTATCGGCCGGTATGGATATCCGGGCTAATATCAATGAAATCGTTACGTTGAAGCCATTGGAAAGAAAACTTATTCCTACCGGTTTATATATCGAATTGCCTGAAGGTTATGAAGCACAAATGCGTCCACGTAGCGGTTTGGCTTTAAACGAAGGGTTGGGGCTTTTGAACAGTCCGGGAACAATCGATGCAGATTACCGGGGAGAAATAGGAATTATTGTCGTAAATTTATCGAATACGATGGTAACGATCAAAGATGGAGATCGTATTTGTCAGATGGTAATCAATAAGGTAGAACAGGCACAATTGATAGAAGTGGATACTTTGGACGAGACGGAAAGAGGAACCGGAGGATTCGGTCATACAGGTAAACAATAATGAATTACAGCTTGTGCAAACAAGCAAAATAATCTGATAGGAAGGACAGGATATGAGAAAAGTAATCTTATCGGTTTTACTGGCTTTTTTAGTGATAAGTGTATTCGCCGACGGGAAAAAGAAAGTAGAAAATGTACAGGAATTGGACGAGAAAAGCCAATTAGAATTCGACTATTCTTTTATGGAGGGAGTGAGGTGTAAAATTACAGGAGATTTTCAAGCTGCCATCGGATGGTATGATAATTGTTTGAAAATCAATCCTGAAAGTCCCGTTGTAAAGTATGAGATAGCCAGTATTTTGATGGCAAACCAGGACTATAACGGAGCTTTACAATTAGCCCGTGAAGCTGTGGCGGGGAATCCCGGAAACATGTGGTATAAAATTCTTCTGGCAACTATTTTGCAAAATAAATCGATGATCGAGGAGGCTTGTAATGTCTATGCGGAGATTATTGCCAAATATCCTGAAAAAGAAGAATTTTATCTGATAGAAGCCGGATTGTACGCTTCTGTGGAGAAATGGCAGAAAGCGATCGAGGTATATGATCGTTACGAAGCCCAAAATGGAATCACGGAACCGGTTTCCATTGAAAAAATTAAATTATATACGAAGCTGAACGATGCTAAAAATGCTTCGAACGAACTCGTTAAATTGATAAAAAAATACCCTGAAAAGGATGAATATCTGAGTCTTTTGGCAGAGTTGTATTTTAATTATAATCAGGATAAAAAAGGATTGCAGATTTTAGATCGTTTATTGAAAGCAGATCCTGACAATGGTTTTATACACTTTTATTTAGCTGATTATTATCGGGATAAAAAACAGCCGAATGAAGTTGAAAAACATATGAAAAGTGCACTTTTGAGTGATAAAATCGATAACGGGTATAAGATACAGTATATTTTGAGGTTAATTATGAATCCCGATACGACTCTGGTTTCCGATTCGCAGTTCGACACTTATATGGATTTATTGATGAGTAAGTATAGCGACGATCTTTCCGTGAGGGCTTTACATTCCGATTTTTTGAAAAAGGATAATAAGTTGCAGGAAGCAAAGAAAGAATTGGAATTTATTTTGTCGAAGGATAAAAACAATTATTTAATTTGGGAAGAATTGTTGTTGTTATGCAATGAAACTGCAGACACTGTCGGTATGTATAAAACGGGTACAGAAGCTATAAAGTATTTTCCCGATCAACCTTTACCTTATGCTTTAAGCGGAATATCGTTAATGATGCAAAAGGATTTTAAGTCTGCTATGCCTTTTTTTCAAAAAGGGGTAGAGTTGGCCGGAGATAAATTGGAATTAAAGTCTCAGTTCTATTCTTACCTGGCAGATTGTTATTATAATCTCGATAGTGTGCAACAGGCTTTCGATATGTTCGATCAGGTATTGCTGATTAATCCGGACGATGCTTTGGTATTGAATAATTATGCCTATTATCTTTCTTTGCGGAATGAAAAGCTTGAACTTGCCGAGAGGATGAGTTCGAAAGCCATTGCAATAGAACCGGAAAACGGTACTTATCTCGATACCTATGCCTGGGTGCTTTATATGCGTGGTGAATATTCACAAGCGCGTTATTATATGAAGCTTGCTATAGAAAAAACGAAAGAGTCTTCCGGTGTATTGTACGAGCATTATGGGGATATACTTTATCGGAGTGGAAATAAAGAAGAGGCTTTGAAAATGTGGAAAAAAGCATTGGAATTAGGTGGGGAAGTGACAAAGGAATTGAAAGATAAAGTGGAAAGCGGAATTATGCCGGAAAAGTAAACCGATTAAAGGAGTGTAACTGAATTTTAGAATGAAAACCGGATATTTTTTAGGGATTTTATTCATTATAAGTTGTTGTTTTTTTTCATGTAGATCGGTGAAGAAAACAATAGTTCATAAAGAAATCCCCAATATAACAGAGAATAGATTATTGAAGAATGTGTATGCAAATGAGCCGAATTTCAATTCTCTGTATTCAAAACGTATGGACGTTTCTTTCACTCAGGGTGGAAAAGTAAATAGTTTGAGAGGAACTTTGAAGATACAACGAGACAGTTTTATTCAGATTTCTATTTCTGCTCCGTTAGGAATAGAAGTAGGCAGGATTTTATTGACCCGCGACAGTGTTAAATTCATAGATTCCTATCACAAAAAATATTTTTTATCCGATTATAAATATTTTTACGATAAATTTGATGCTAATTTAAGTTATGATTGCCTGCAAAAGATTTTAACAAATACTTTCTTTGATTTCGAGAGTTGTAACGGTACGGAATCGAAAGAGAAGAAGTATAAACTCGATAAGGCCGATAACAGTTATATTTTATCTACGCTGGAAGAAAAGGCATTAGGTAGGAAAATTAAAAAATTGTACCGGAAAAAACGGAAAAATAAAGAATTTGTTTTGATTTTGCAGAGGATACAGGTCGATCCTTTATCGTTCCGGCCTTTATCTGTATTATTGGAAGATGTGGACGAAGAGGCAGGAATCAATGTAAGTTATAATGATTTCCGGGACTTCGATGGAGTGTTTTTTCCGGAAAAAGTAGCTTTTATTTTGTTTTCGGATAAAGATAAAATGGGTTTGGAAATTCGTTTCAATAGGTTGGAATTCAATATAGATGTAGAACCTAATTTTAAAATATCGCCTAAATACAAAAGGATAGATCAACTTTAATGGTAAAAGGAATTAAAATATTATTTCTTTCACTTGTATTGATTTCTCAAAATACTTTTGCTCAATCCATTGCGAATATTCGTAAGGAAAAAGAGAAAAGTGAGAAGGAGATTAATTACTTAAATAAATTGCTGGGAGAAACGGCAAGCAGTAAATCTGTATCCGTAGAGAAGTTGAATATTTTGCAGCAAAAGATTGTTCAAAGTAAGCGGGTACTTGCTTTGTTGAATAGTGAAGTCAAATATTTTCAGGATCGTATTTCTCAGAATGAATCCCGTATCGGGGAACTTCAGGCTGAGAAGAGTTCTATGCTCGATCTGTATGCAAAATTGGTGTATAATACCTGGAAAAAACGAGATAAAACAAATAAATTAATGTTTATCTGTTCTTCATCCGATTTTAATCAGGCTTATAACCGGTATAAATATTTTCAGCAAATCCAGGAATACTCTAAACGACAATTAAAGCTGATCGGGCAAGTGAACGACTCTTTGGATCTAAAAAATGAAGAGTTAAAAAAATTAGTCGCTGAAAGGAATGCTACTTTAAACGAAATCAGTCAAAAGAATAAGGATTTAGAATTACAGCAGACAAGGCAAAATCAATATATTGGCGATTTACAGAAAAAAGAAAAGGAACTCAGAAAAAAACTGGAGGCTGAGAACCGCAGACAACAAAAGTTAGCGGCTGAATTAAATAAATTGATAGCCAGTCAGATTAAGAAATCAGGTGGATCTTCTTCTGTTTATAAGATGACGCCTGAAGAAAAATTAGTTTCCGATGATTTTCAGAAGAACAGAGGTAGATTACCCTGGCCGGTGGCGGAGGGCTTTATTTCAAAGAGATTTGGAGTAAGCAAAGATTTAATATACAAGCGTGTTGAAATGGATAATTCCGGAATAGGCATTACCACTTCTAAAAATTCGGATGTCCGGGCTGTATTTCAGGGAGAAGTGACAGAAGTATGGTTACCGCCCGGTAATTATAATTATATGGTTATCATACGGCATGGTAATTATTTGACCATGTATTTAAACCTGATCGACGTAAAAGTAAAGAAAGGGCAGAAAGTAAAAACTAAGGACGTTATCGGGAAAGTGGGTTTCGATAGTGAAAAGGGTAGCGTACTTAATTTCGAAGTATGGAAAAATATGGAAAAGCTGAATCCTGAATTGTGGTTGGCAAAATAGATTTATGGAAGGATTGTATCATAACCTGAAATGTGAATTAAAACATTTGCTTAATGTTTTCAGGGGAAAATTATTGCTTTCCGATTTATTGAAAGGAGGGATTCTTATTTCGTTATTTATCGTAGTCTATTTACTTCTTTTTTCTTTTATTGTTCATATCTCTTCGATTACGGTAGCAGTTAAAACTGCCTTCTATTTTATTTTCATAACTGTTTTATTCCTATTAGGGGCTGTTTTTATCGTTTATCCGCTTTTTTCTTTTTTTCTATCGTTCGATTTAAAGAAAGATCTGTTATATAACCGGATTCTGAAATATTTGCCGGGGGATAACGATTTATTTAAATCATTGTATCAGTTAGCGATACACCCTGAAAAGGTGACAGGAGACGAAGAATTGAAGAAAGCTGCTTTTATTCAAAAATATAGTTTATTGAAAGAAAATAAGCTGTATTTGTCTTTTCCTGATAAGCTGCTTGTACAGCGTTTCATTTTTTTTGCGATTATTTTTTCGGTGCTTTTTTTAAACGGTAAAAATTTCACCCGGTTTTATGAAGATTTAAGTGCTTACGAGAATGTCGATAATCCTAAATTCAGAATTGATTTTCAGTTAGAAAACAAGTCTTTAGACGTGGAATACGGAAAGTCTGTTCAATTGCGTTTAAAGGTGAAAAGCGATTATTTGGATGTTGAAAATGTGTTTATTTGTTATGGTGGCGGAGAATTTTTAATGGATAAAATTGATTCGTTATTTGTTTATGATTTCGATATAGTGAATAACGATATTAAATTTTATTTCAAAACTTCCGGAATTGAAAGCCGTCTTTTTAAAATTCGTGTTCTTCCTACCCCTGAAATTACAGATTATAGAGTGACTTATATTCCGCCTGCTTATACCGGAATAAAGGCCGAAGTGCTGAAAAATGTGGTTGATTTTAGAGTTTTATACGGATCGTCTTTAAAATTCGAATTGGATTTTTCTGAATTGGATTCTTTGTTTTTAGAAGAAAACGGTCGTTTTTCAGGGATATCGTTAAAAGATAAATCTTCTGCGGTTTTCACTAAGAAGATCCGTAGTTCAGGTGAGTTTTCATTATATGGTTCCAATTCGTATTTTTCAAAGAAGAGTCTTTTCAGTTTTACCGTTACTTGCATACCGGACTTGTATCCCGGTATTCAGATAACAGAATTACAGGATTCTTTGAGAACTTCCGTTCATTATTTTTACGGAGTTATAAGCGATGATTACGGTTTTTCCGATTTACGTTTCAATTATTCTGTCAATGGACGGAATACTGTTATGCCGATTCAAATCGTTAAGAATATAAACGCTCAGGAGTTTTATTTTAGTTTCGATTTCTCTGAATTTGCAGGTATGGATAAAGCGCAGATCGGTTATTTCTTCGAGGTTTTCGATAATGATGTTATTTCGGGGCCTAAAAGTACACGTTCCGATAATAAAAATTATTCGGTTCCCGACTTGAATACTATTTTCGATTATAACGTACAAACGAATACACAGATGAATGCTTCTTTAAATGAAGCTGAAAAACTGGCGAAAGAGATTGTATCGGATGTAAAGGAGTTGCAGCGTAAAATGCTGGATAATACGGTCGATAATTGGGAAAAACAGCAATTGTCGAAAGATATAGTCGAAAAGAAAAGTAAGTTGGATAAGTTACTGAATTCGGTGAAAGAAGATAATCTGAAAAAATCTTCTTTGAATCAAAGTTTTACCAGGCAAGACAGTTTACTGACCGATAAACAAAATAAAATTCAGGAGCTGCTGGATAAGATTATGGACGAGGATATGAAAAAGCTTATGGATGAATTTACGAAATTGTCCCAGGAATTTTCTAAAGATAAGTTTCAGAATTTAGATGAAAAAATGAAGCTTTCCTTTGACCAGTTAAGTGAGGAATTAGACCGGAATATAGAGCTTTTGAAACGCTTTCAGGTAGAAGAAAAGCATGATGTTATTTCTAAGCAGCTCGATAAATTGAAAGCCGATCAACAACAGTTCGAAGAAATGATGGAGAATAGATCTATAGATCGGGATTCCTTGTTTTCATTTAACAAAAAAATGAAAAATGATATAAATAGTATCGAAAATAATTATGAAAATTTGCTAAAAGATAATCAAGAGCTTTCTTCGCCCTACGATTTAAAAGATCAGCAGCAAAAGTTTGAAGAACTCTCTCAACAGATTGAAAAGCAAGGACAAAATATTTCTGAAAAGAATAAAGATAAAGGTTTATCCAAAGATATCGAAGATAAAATCGATGAATTGAGAGAGGAAATGGAAAAACAAAAGCAAAATAACTTTAACAATATATCAATTCCTGAAAAGGATATAGAATTGATAATCCAAAATATTTTAATAATTTCGCTATCACAGGAAGAATTGCTGAAAGAATTTCCGAACGTACAACCTCAAAGTTTGAGGTACAATGAATTAGGTCGTCTGCAAGATTTAAAGAAACAAGAATATAAGATTGTAAAGGACAGTTTATCTCAGCTTGCGAAGTCGAACTTGGTGCTTGCTTCCATATTAAGTGATAAATTTTATGACATTGAAATAAAATTCGGTTTATTGTCCGGCTACATACAAGACAATAAACGTAGTGATTTGAGTAGAGAACAACAATATATCGTATCTTATTTGAATGATATGGCACTTTCTTTGACCGATGCTTTGCAAAAAAGTAAGCAAAATTCTCAAGGGAGTGAAGGTGGTAAGGGATCTAAACCGGACGGTGATTCCTCTGGAAAATCCAAAGGCGATCAGAGCGATGGATATGGGCAGATGAAGAAAATGCAAAGTGGTCTTAAGAAGCAATTGGAAGATTTGATTTCTAAAATGAAAGAAGGTGAAAAAGGAAAACCTTTGCAACAAGGAATTAGTAAAATGATTCGAGAAAATGAATTGTTTCGGAAAAGCCTGGATGATTTTGTTTCGGAATCGGGTTCACTTTCGAATGAAGAAAAGCAACTATTGAACGAAATAAATCGTTTGTTAGAAGAAAATATTCGTGATTTGGCGAACTATTCTGTTTCGGGGCATTTAATTAATCGGAATAATCAGATTTATAACAAATTGATTATGTCTGAAAAAGCTTCTAAGGAGCGGGAAGAGTATGAAGAGAAACGCAAATCGACATCGGCGCGGGACGAACGTTTTAAAAAGCCCGAAATGATGTTTGACTTTAAGAGAAAGAATGGAGCAATTAAGACGGATTTGTATAAAACAGATATAAAGTTAAACAGTTATTTTAAAAATATGTACAACAATTATTATATTAGGCTTGGTAATGAATAAATTGGAACTTGTAATATCTTCGGAGGTCAGTAATATCGTAAAAGTTGAAAATTTTATCGAGAATCTTACTGGCCATTTTGAATTGCCTGACGATCTGTATGGTAAAATCAGCTTGTCTTTAATCGAGGCGGTGAATAATGCTATTCTTTCCGGTAATAAGCAACAAGCTGATAAAAAGGTTAAGATTGTGGCAGAGTTGTGTGATGATAAATTCATGATCTCTGTGGAAGATGAAGGTGAAGGTTTTGATTATGAAAATATACCCGATCCCACTTTACCGGATAATATAAAGAAGATAGCCGGGCGCGGACTTTATTTGATAAAGACTCTATCCGATGAGCTTGAATTTGAAAAAGGTGGTGCTAAAGTCATTATGACTTTTAAGGTCTGATTGTAAAGTTATCTGTACATATAGCTGATAATGAAAGAAATATTATTTTTTAAAGAGGGAGTGGAATATCCTTCTTTCTTTTCTGATGCAAAAATTTGCCAATGGCTTGACGTAATTGCCGTACATTATTCAAGAACGATAGGAGATATTTCTTTTATTTTTTGTAATGATGAGTATATACTCTCAGTCAATCGCCAATATTTGCAACACGATTATTATACGGACGTGATTACTTTCGATTACTGCCGGGATGATCGGCTTTCGGGAGATGTTTTTATAAGTCTCGATACTGTAAAATCGAATTCGGAACAATTCCATACTTTCTATGAAAATGAATTTTATCGGGTAGTTTGTCATTCTGTCCTTCATTTGATCGGTTTTAAGGACAAAACAGAGCCTGACAGTATAAAGATGCGCGAAAACGAAAATATATGCTTAGAACTTCTAAAAAGGTTGTAAAATGGCAAATCTTTTACCTGACTATGATATAATTGTTGTCGGAGCCGGTCATGCGGGGTGTGAAGCAGCTTGTGCTGCGGCTCATTTGGGGTCGCGTACATTGCTTATTACTTTGGATATGAACAAGATAGCTCAAATGTCCTGTAATCCGGCCATTGGGGGTATTGCTAAAGGTCAGATAGTTAGGGAAATAGATGCTTTGGGAGGAATGACGGGTATTGTAACCGACCGGAGTTCTATTCAATTTCGGATGTTGAATCTTTCTAAAGGTCCTGCTATGTGGAGTCCCCGGTCGCAGTGTGACCGGATGAAATTTTCTGCGAATTGGAGAAATATTTTAGAAAATACCGATAACCTGGATATGTGGCAGGACGATGTCGTTCATTTGTTGGTGGAGGACAATGCCGTGAAAGGTGTAGTAACTTCTTTAGGAGCTGAATTTCGTGCTCCAAGGGTTATTTTAACTAACGGTACTTTCTTTAACGGTTTAATGCATGTAGGCCGCATTAGTTTTCAAGGAGGACGTATTTCCGAACCTGCTTCCTATGGAATTCCCGTTCAACTGGAAGAGCTCGGTTTTGAAGTGGGCCGGATGAAAACAGGTACTCCTGTGCGTATCGACGGGCGAAGTATCGATTTTACGAAATTGACGGAACAAGACGGCGAAAACGATTTTCATCGGTTTTCTTTTATTAATTACGATTATACCAATGATTTGATCCATAGGCCTTGTTATATGGCTTATACCAATGAAAATGTCCATAATGTCCTGCGGGAAGGTTTTAAGGATAGTCCTTTGTTTAATGGAACGATTCAGAGTATAGGTCCGCGTTATTGTCCCAGCATAGAAACTAAATTGGATACGTTTGCCGATAAAACCAGCCATCATTTGTTTTTAGAGCCCGAAGGGGAAACTACTACGGAATTTTATTTGAACGGTTTTTCTTCTTCTTTGCCCTGGGATATACAATTACGTGCATTGAGATTGATCGAAGGATTTGAAAATGTGAGAATTTTCCGTCCGGGTTATGCCATAGAATACGATTATTTTCCGCCAACCCAGCTTTATCATACACTCGAGACAAAGCGGATAAAGGGACTTTATTTTGCCGGGCAGATCAATGGCACTACGGGATATGAGGAAGCGGCTGCGCAAGGATTAATGGCTGGAATCAATGCTCATTTATCGTTGCATTCCAATGATGATTTTATCCTAAAGCGGGATGAAGCTTATATAGGGGTTTTGATCGACGATTTAGTAACCAAAGGAGTGGACGAACCTTATCGTATGTTTACTTCGAGGGCGGAGTATCGTATTTTGTTGCGACAGGACGATGCTGATAATCGATTGACACCTAAAGGTTATGAAATCGGTTTAGTTAATCAAGAAAGACATAATATATTTATAGATAAAATCAAAAAGCGCGATATATTAGTCGATTATATTCGAAATTATAGTGTGAAGCCGGAAGAAATCAATCCTACTTTGGTATCTTTAAATTCTGCTCCTCTTCGTCAGGGAATTAAATTAGTGGATATTATTACTCGTCCTCAAATAGGAATCCCTCAACTTTTAGATGCCTTATCTCCTTTGAAAGATTTTATCGAGCAAAACGGCATGCGGGATGAAATAGTGGAAGCTTCAGAAATATTGATTAAGTATTCCGGTTATATAGAACGAGAGAGAATGTTGGCCGACAAATTATCCCGTTTGGAAAATTTAGTTATTGCTGGGAAATTCAATTATGAAGAATTGACTAACCTTTCTATCGAAGCTCGTCAGAAATTAGCTAAGATACAACCCCGCACCATCGGGCAGGCTTCCCGGATCAGTGGAGTATCGCCTGCAGATATTAATGTACTTTTAATATTAATGGGAAGGTAGTGTATTATAATTATTTTCAAAAGTGTGAAAGAACAAAAAGAGGAAATTTTATTGAAGTGAAATATTCATACTTTTGAAAGAGAATTGTAAGAAATATTTGGGAAATAATTTCTATTATTGCGTTGTATAGATGCGAGAATATGGATATCCTTTGTGGGTGTAATTTGTATAGAAAGATTTCTATATGTTCATTGTTTCACGTGGAACATTCAAAAAGGTGCGAAGAGTGCCCTTTCATTTAGTTGTATAATTTTCTCATTTTTTCTGTTATGCAGTATATAGAAGGAAATATCATCGACGTTCATCGTCGTGAAATTTATCCCGGAACTATTTCTATAAATTTCGGTAAAATCGTTTCTATAAACAGAAATTCAAAAAAATATACTCATTACATTTCTCCGGGTTTCATAGATGCCCATGTTCATATCGAAAGCTCGATGTTAATTCCGGAAGAATTTTCTAAACTGGCTATTTGCCGGGGGACCATTGCCATTATAAACGATCCTCATGAGATGGCCAATGTAATGGGGGTTGAAGGAATCGATTATATGATCGAAAATAGTAAGCGGAGTGCTATTAAATCTTTCTTTACAATTCCTTCCTGTGTGCCCGCCACTCCTTATGATTCTGCCGGGAGTGTGCTTTTGTCTTCTGAAATTGAAAAATTAGTAAACGATCATGATTTTGTCGGTTTATCGGAAATGATGAATGTGCCAGGAGTTGTTCGACACGATCCGGAAGTATGGGCAAAATTAGAAATAGCCCGTCGTCATCATTTAGTCATAGACGGACATGCTCCGGGTTTATCCGGTGCACCTCTAAAAGAGTATATCGATGCAGGTATTTCTACGGATCATGAATGTACTTCTTTGGAAGAAGCGATCGAGAAAATCGCTCTTGGCATGAAGATATTGATTCGGGAGGGAAGCGCTGCAAAAAATTACGAGGCTTTAAAGTCTTTAATTGCGGATTATCCGGAAAAAGTAATGTTTTGTACGGATGATTCCCATCCTAATGATTTATTATCATCCGGTGAAATAGATAAATTGGTACGTAGGGCGATTCACGACGGTTTCGATTTATTCGATGTATTGAAAATCGCCTCCTATAATCCGATTCTTCATTATGGAATTGATGCAGGATGTTTAAGAGAGGGTGATCCTGCTGATTTTATAATTTTGCGGGATTTAACGTCGTTTGATATATTATCTGTTTATATCGACGGGATTGAAAAGTATAATTTTGGGGGAAACGATGAAAATTCATTCCGGCAACCGGTGAAAACAATCAATCATTTCAACCGGAATATGATTTCTTTAGCCGATGTCAGTAAACCGATAGAAAGAAAAATCGTATCTATAAAAGTTGTTCCAGGAGAGCTTGTTACTCGGAGAATTGATTTTGAACTGGAATTTCCGGTCGTAAATTTCGAATCGGATATAAAGAAAGATATACTTAAGATCGTTTATTTGAATCGTTATCAAAATACGCACCCTCAAGTTGCTTTTATTTCTGGTTTTGAATTGAAAGAGGGTGCTTTTGCAACTACAATTTCTCATGATTCCCATAATATCATTGCTGTGGGCTGCTCGGATGAAGATATTTTGGCTGCGATTAATGCCGTAATTTTTGAAAAAGGAGGTTTAGCGGTAAAGAATCGGAAAGGAATTATTAAATTGCCTTTGCCGATAGCCGGAATTATGTCGGATTTGGATGGAAAGACGGTAGCTTCTTTGTGGGAAAATTTGACAAAAGAATTGAAAGAAATGGGTTGTAAACTCGATTCTCCTTTTATGACGCTTTCTTTTATGTCTCTGATCGTTATTCCTGAATTGAAAATCGGAGAACGAGGTTTATTCGATTACGGATGTTTTGATTTTATTTCCGAGTGCGATTAGACAGAACTTAATTCGAATGTTTTATGGCTTTATATGATGATGAATTAAAAAAGAAAATTAGCGAACTTCCTCAAAGTCCCGGAGTGTATCAGTATTTTGATGCTTCTGGATCGATTATTTATATAGGAAAGGCTAAAAAATTAAAAAATAGGGTTTTATCTTATCTTAATAAAACCAATCAATCTGATAAAACCAGAGTTTTAGTCAGTAAAATCCACGATTTTAAATATATTATCGTGGAAAGTGAGCAGGATGCTCTTTTATTAGAGAATAATCTGATCAAAAAATATAAGCCGAAGTATAATATTTTGCTAAAGGACGACAAAAGTTATCCCTGGATATGTATAAAAAAAGAACCTTTTCCCCGTGTTTTTATTACCAGGCGTTTTGTGCGTGACGGATCGGAATATTTTGGCCCTTATACTTCAGCTCGTTTTGCACATACGTTGATAGCTTTGATAAAATCTTTGTATAAGCTTCGTACCTGTAATTTACCCTTAACTCAAAAAGCGATCGATCATTGCCGATTTAAGGTTTGTTTGGAGTATCATATCGGAAATTGTATCGGCCCTTGTGTAGGGAAGATCAGAGAAGCAGAATACAATGAGTTTATAATTCAGATTCGAAATATTTTGAAGGGGAATTTATCTTCTGTAATAGAGGTTATGACCCGTAAAATGAATCAATTTGCCGCTGATTTGCAGTTTGAAAAAGCAAACGAAATGAAAGTGGCTCTGGAGGCGATCCGTTCCTATCAATCTAAATCGACGATTGTTCGTACTACGATTAGCGATACAGATGTATTTTCTTATATTGAAGATGATAAATACGCTTATATCAATTATTTACGTATTGTACACGGAGCTGTGATTCAGGTTCATACCATTGAATTGGAGAAAAAAATCGACGAAGCTAAAGAAGAATTGCTCTCTTTTGCCATTTATGAAATCCGGCAATTGGTGAATAGTGATTCAAGAGAGATCATCGTCCCTTTTTATCCTGATGTGGAGTTGGAGGGAGTTACTTATGTTATTCCGCAGCGGGGTGATAAGAAGCAATTGTTAGAGTTGTCGGAACGTAATGTTTCTTATTTTAAGATGGATAAGGATAGGCAAAGAAGTACCAAAAAAGAAGATTCTAAGTTTAATATATTGAAAACCATTAAGTTAGAATTGAAATTGCCTACATTGCCGCATCGTATCGAATGTTTCGATAATTCAAATATTCAGGGAACCAATCCTGTAGCTTCCTGTGTTGTGTTTATCGACGGAAAACCCGCTAAACGGGAATATAGGAAGTTCCACGTGAAAACGGTAGTCGGGGCCGATGATTTTGCTTCAATGGAAGAAATTATTTACCGCAGATACCACCGGGTGTTGGACGAGGGGCTCGAATTGCCCGATCTGATCGTGATCGATGGAGGAAAAGGGCAATTACATTCTGCAGTGAATAGTTTAAAGAAACTCGATTTATATGGAAAAGTTCCTATATTGGGATTAGCGAAACAGATGGAAGAAATTTATTTTCCGGAAGACAAAGATCCTTATTTACTGGCTAAAAATTCTGTTGCGTTGAAAACGTTGATGCACATTCGTGATGAAGCGCATCGATTTGGAATTACTTTTCATCGGAAACTCCGAGAAAAAGCACAGATTGTCAGTGTTTTAAACGGTATAAAGGGAGTAGGAGAGAAGGCTGAAACCCAGTTATTGCAAGAATTTAAATCGGTGGAGAATATTAAAAAGGCATCATTGGAAGATTTAACTAAAGTATTGGGAGCGAAAAGGGCTAATCTTGTATTCGATTATTTCAGGCAGGAATAGTTTTCTTTGATTTGTTTTGTGATAAGGAGAACTTATGTTAGGACGATTTTGTTTATAGCCCTGTCCCGGTCAGGTTAATTTGCCATTTTCTTTTCTTTCTTTTTATTGCTCCTTTTTCTTTCTTCATATACATTTCGATTTCTTTTTCTATCGTAAATTTAATTTCTTGCTGTCGTTGTATTGATAATCAGATTTTTATGCTGTATATTTTTTGCATCGTAATTTGAAAAATAACCGGTATAAATTTATATGTTAAGACGCTGATTATTAATGATTTGATTTCCAATAATAACGTATAAGCTATATATTAATTGAACAATGAATTTAAGTAAGATTAGATAATATATGAATAATCAATATTTATAAATAATTATAGTTCTATCTATGAAAAGTTTCGGATTAGCCTTTTAGACGGATGAATGGGAATTTAGTTTTTTAGATGATCACCTAACTATAAAACCAGTATATTCCCAGGTTAGTAAAGTACAGCTTAGGGGAATATACTGGTTTTAGCTATTTTGAAATAAACGGAATCAGGTCTAATCCATTTATTGAGGTTTATTGTTTGATTTGAATCAATAAGGTATTGTAATTTTTATCATTCCAAATGTTATACATGTTTCTGAAATCCTGATATTCCGACGGAGAAAGAACCGTTTTATTGAGTTGTATTTCTTTGTTTACCGTGATCTGGCTTCCGTTAGGGGTGATCGAGATATGAAGTTTACCGAAAGGCTTGCTGATATCGATATTGGCTGCTTTGGTTTTTAACGCCATTTCCGGGGTTAAAGTGATTGTGTACGAATAGTTTTCTGTAATCGGATAGGACAGTTCAAAAGGCTTTTTACGTGAACTGTTCAGGATTCCCAAATACCATGACTTGATTCCGGTATTCACATGGGGTAGCTCATAAAGCAAATAATCGTGTGTTGTGCTCAGTTCTTTTTCGGCTGAAAAGCTCATGTCTGCATTTCTCCGGTCGGCCGAATTCAGCTGAGAAGTAGTGAGTTTGCCTGCTTGTGAACATAGATTTTTAATATATTTCCCGGTAGAAGCCGTATCCATTGTTGCGATCATACCTCCTTTTATGATAAACCGGCCGTTTGTCGTCGCTTTTTCCGGAGATAGCTGAATATTTGCTTTATAGTTTACTGAATTATTGTTTTCCACGATATTCAAAGGTAGAATTTCAGCGTCGGAGATCATCCATATATTCTTCTGATGCCCGCTTAATTCCAGGGATGGGGTTGGATAAAACAACGCCGATATAAATAAGGGTTTACCATTGTTGTTTACTTTTATTCTAAAGGAAGATATTGTGTTCAGCCCTTTGATTCCATTTTGTAGTTGAGCAGGGAAGAGGATTACTATTTCGGGTTTTTGCCCTATTGCCCGCAGCATACTCGCCAATAACCTGTTTTTTTCTATATCCGTTCCGTATGCCGTATTCAATACTTCTTTAGGGGTGCGGGCTGTGTAGCCTGCCTGTTCTAAAGGTATTTTGCAAAATGCGATTTGTCCGGCAACGAATTGCTGAAGAGCTAAAATTTTTTCCAGGTCGTCTTTCTTGCCGTCGGTCAGTTCCTTTACTTTGTTTTTCACGGTTTCGTCCGGCTGATCGGTAAAATAATTGCCATATAAAGCCTTTAAGGCTGTGAGCTGTGAATCGTAGCAGGATGTGATGAGCCTTGGGATAACACTATCCGGAATTTTCGATTCGTACGACGCTGCCGGGATATTTTTGAATTGCCAGGAATATTGCTTCATATTTCCTTTTTCGGTTATTTTCGGTTTTACCTGACTGGCCGTAAGAATATAATTGAGTGGTAAGGAGGCCGGCACCTGGATGTTGATCGTGTATTCTTTGACCGGGCTTGCTTCTTCCAGCAGATCGTCCGTTTCGGGTAAAATCCCGTTGGGTAGGTACCCGGCTTTAGTTTCAAGGGTATAGTCCAAAAAAATGGTCGCACCGATTTCCAGCCCCGTATGCGTAATGACTAATTCACGTAAGTGGTTGTAGGCAGGAGCATCTGCTGCGTTAGAGGGAAGCACTTCATTAAAAGCGTTTTCAGGAGCTTTTATGATGGTTCCGTCTGCTTGTTCGGTGTAGGATGAATTAATTTTAATGGATTGATAATTAGGATTATATACGATGAAAGTTTCACCATACAAATTATTAAAAGCAATATGTGTATTGATTTTTAATTGTTTAGTGTATCTTATTTCGTAACTTCCATCCGGCTGAAAGGTATAGTCTTTCGTGATCTTGATAAATTCTGCTTCCGGTATTGCCTGTGCCGAAGCACACAGAATGAAACAGAAAAGCAGCGAGAATATATATTTTTTCATGGTAATTTTTATTTAATTGAATGGATGTAATTCATTTGTTTATAATATATTATTTTTCAAATATGAATTGTTCTCCTGCAAATGATTTGTGTGCGTTCACGGCTTCCCGGAAAGCTTTCCAGTCTTCTGCTTCGTAAACCCGTTTTCCGAGAGTTAATTTTTGAAGGATTTGGAGCTGGTTGTTTTCCTGTTTTACATATCCGCTAAAAGAGGCTACCGGATCTTCGCTTGTGGTGATTTCCCGGTTGTCTTGCACCATTTTATACCCTTTGGGAAGAGACATGGTTTCTTTTAATTCTACGTAGCGGGAACACCTGTCTTTAAAAGCGAATTGCCGTTTTTCCAATGTAGTATTTATTCCGAGGTATGAGCGAACCTGGTTATATAAATTACTGAAAACCAAAGGCTGCATAATCAATACATTTTCTCCGGCCAGGGCGTAGTTGGGGATAGAGAATTTCATTTTGATACGGATAGGAGCTGCCGTGTAGTTTTTGGGGTCTTTTCCGTAATCTACGCTCAGTAATTTTGCCTGGGGCGAAACTTTCAATAATTCCGCTTCCAAAGCATTTTTCCAATTATCCATAAATCCGGAAGTGAAGGTACGGCGTACGGCACCGTCGGACTGGCCTTCCGCCATCACCGTAAATTCGCCGGAAAGAGTTCCGTTTTCAGCCAGTGAAGTGTGGGCATGTATTTTGAAATAATGGTTTTCGGGAGCTGAAAGAGGGGTAATTTGGAGGTCGGAGCCTTCGGGTACTCCCGGCAGATAATTTTGCTGTTGTTCGGCGCTCGACCACAATTCCCGGAGGAAAGGAACCCAGGTAGGATCGAGGGGCATGTATGTCCCGTCCGAAAGCTTCACGACGGCGACACTATGGTTAAAGTGGTCTGCCGGGATCGATTCTACCCGTGAGCCTGCCATGGTCATTGCCGGATAGGCTTCAAAGCCTGCCATCCGGAGCATGGAGATCAATAATGCCGCTTTATCTTTGCAAACGCCGCAACGGTCGGTGAAATTCATCCGGGTGTTGTGTAGGGTGTAGCCTTCCCCTTTCCCCATAGAAATTCCGGAATACCTCATATTATCGGCAACCCAATGCGTGAGTACCGCAATTTTTTCCATTTCGGTTTTTTTGCCTTTGATTAATTCGTCCACTTTCTTTTGGGCTTCGGGAGTGGCTTCGAAACTGCCGTAGTCTTCGTTCACTTTGTAAAACCAAAGGGATTTTTCCTGCCAGTTCGGGGTGGAGGACATCATTAATTTTGGAGCTACGTCGAAGAGATCGACCATATTGGGTTCCCGCTTGAAAGGGGTTACTAATTCTTTACTGAACGAATATACTTTCCGGTCGCTTTCGAAACGAAGGGAGGAGGTACATTCTCCCTGATAGAACTGGTATTGCATGTTTTTATCGCCGGGGGTACTTACCCTATATACTTTTTTTACCGTGGGTTCCGTTACCCAGAAAGGAACGATATCGTAGAATTGTCCCCGCATGGGTGGAACAAAACGGTCTTCATCCGAAGAACCGAGCAGGGCATAAGTAAACCCTTTTTTAGCGATTTCATAATCGATCACACTTCCGGGCTGGATTTCTCCCAATTCGATCATGATCTGCCGGGCTCCCCAGTAAATGGCACGTGCAGGAGCAGCGTAGTCCAATGCGGTTTTGGGATCGATATGGCGGACAGAGCCGTCCGCCCCGTATATGGTTACGGTTTTAAATTCGGCAAATGCAGTCAGCGGATCGTAATCGTATTTCAATACCCGGTTTTTCAGGGCACCTTGCGGAGTGCCCACTTTTACGATTTTCCGGATCGTGAAAGTTCCGGATCCGTTATCGGATACATTCACACTGGTGCTGTCGAGCAAAACGACTACCGGTTGGTTTTGAAAATCTTTGTTTTGTTTTGCTTGTCGGTCAAGCGTTTGCCAATTTTGCGAAACTCCGGGCATCCATAGGAAGCAGAGTATGAAAAGGGCAGAAAAGAGCTGTTTCATGTTTATTATTTTTGGTTGATGATTGTTTTTTCACATTCCACCAAAAATAACTAAAAATATGAGAAATAAAAAAGAGCCGCAAGCGCGGCTTCTTTTTACTTTAAAATCTTTTTATATTCATCCTGATCGGCAAGGATTTCTGTCGCTTTTTTTATTTCTTTATCGTGAAGCGCTTTATATTCGATAACGCCTTCCATAAAATAATAACGCTGAACGAATTGCTCTGTCAGAAAAGTAATGATTTCGTCCCGGAAAACATCCATGTCCCGGTCGATGGAATGGGTGAAATCTTTTTGCAATTGTGCGATTTGTTCCTGTGAACCGTCATAGTATTTTTCCGTTTTGGCGGCTTTAATCAATTTTTCGAGTATCTGCTGGGATTCGGTTTCATAACTGAAATTTTTCTCTTTCAAATATTGCTTGAATTGATTGTAGATATCGTCGGTGATTTTAAAGTCACGGATAGAGGCTATTTCAGGATGTTTGAGCGCATAGCTGTTGATAAAGTCGAAAGTAAGGTCCTGGATAACCAGTTCTTCGGTGATCCGGGCGTATTTTTCCGGATCGATTTTTACATCCGGGTTGATACCTCCGCCGTCATATACTTTTCGGCCGGCTTTTGTCGTGTATTCGGTAATCAGGGAGTCGGGCACCTTGCCTACACTGCCGTCCGGATTCCGGTGGGAGTAATCCAAAGCCTGAATACATCTTCCACTGGGGATGTAGTATTTCCCTGTCGTGACCTTTAATTTCGTGTTGTAAGCCAGATCGCGAACAGACTGGACCAATCCCTTGCCGAAAGAACGTTCGCCGATCAGAACGGCTCTATCGAGGTCCTGCAATGCTCCGGATACAATTTCGGAAGCCGAGGCAGAGCCCCGGTCGATCAGCACAGCCAAAGGCATATCGGGTACGATCGGGTTTTTGGTAGCCGTATATTCTTTATCGGATTGTTTCACTTTTCCTTTTGTAGATACCACTTTCGAGCCTCGCGGAACAAAGAAATTGACGATTTCCACCGCTTGATCGAGCAGTCCGCCGGTATTCCCCCTCAGGTCGAGGATCAGGGCTTTTGCCCCGTTGTTTTTCAGGGTAATGATCGCATCTCTGACGTCCGAAGCCGATTTATCGGTAAAGCTGGTAAGATATACATATCCCGTGGTATCGTTTACCATGCCATAGTAGGGGACGCTCGGAATCTGTATTTTTTCACGGATTACTTTTTTTTCTATGGGTTTTGCTTCGAATTCCCGTTGCACTTTTATGGCGACTTCTTTACCCGGCTGGCCTTTCAGCATGGTGCTGACATCTTCGGTATTCTTGTTTTTTACCGAATTTCCGTCGATGGAAAGAATTACGTCGCCGGGCAACAGTCCGGCTTTCGCTGCCGGAGAATTTTTATAAGGCTCACGGATGATGACTTTATCCCCTTTTTTACTGATGATCGAACCGATGCCTGCGTATTCTCCCGTTGTCATGAGCTTGACATCTTCCATTTCCGATTCCGGATAATAGACCGTATAGGGATCGAGTGAGCGGAGCATGGATTTGATTCCTGTGGAAACCAGGTCTCCGGGATTTACTTCATCTACATAAAACATATTTACTTCGCGGAATAGGGTGGCGAAGATGTTTAGCTGTTTACTGATTTCAAAACTTTTGTCGTCGCTTTTCAATGCAGTTACGCTGAAAGCGATAATAATAATGGCAGCAAACGTAAATAGGAAGTTTCTTTTTTTCATTTATAGTAAAATTACGAATGATTTATTTAACCAATTAACGAAAGTACGACATATAATTGAAAATTAAAAACAGCGAATTGAAAATAAGATTAAAATTCGGTTTTCAACGGTATGAATGAAAGTCAGGGCACAGGATCGTAACCGCTTCCGCCCCAGGGATGACACCGGAGCAACCGTTTAATGGCAAGATATAGTCCTTTGAACGGCCCGTATTTGCGAATGGCTTCTACGGCATACTGAGAGCAGGTGGGGGTGTAGCGGCAAGTGGGAGGCTTGAGCGGGGATATGCAGTATTGATAGAATTTAATCGGGAGCAGGAGAATAAAAACGGCAATCTGTTTCAAGGTTTTCATAAGCGGCTGTTTTTCAGGAAGGGGTATCTATCTGCATCGATCGCTGTCCGATGCGGGTGTTGCCTTTTTCATTTATAGATTGCATTCAATTTACACTGTCTGGAAAGTAACCGGAGATTTTCTGTAACGCATTTTTTACAGCTTTTTCGGTTTTTTCGTAAACAGGAAGTTGGTCGTCCAGGTATATAAAGAGGATGTCGATTGTTTTTCCCGGCTGGAGGCTGGCATAAAATTCCGGTTTGTTCAGCCGGTAGGCTTCCCGGGTGAGCCTTTTAATGTGATTTCTTTTAACTGCCCTTTTGAATTTTCTCTTGCTGACGCTAATAGCCATGCGAGCCGGATATTCTCCTGGCTGGGAAGATTCTTTCAGCACAATCCGGTACGGATATTTTACAAAACTGTTTTTCGAAGAAACCAGTTCCTGGAAAAGGGTTTTGTTGCAAAGACGTTCGGATTTAGTGAAGGAATACATGGCGGGTATGAAAATCAAAAAAGCCGGCGATTTGAAATATTTGAAGATCGCCGGCTTTGAATTACTTTATTTTGTTCTCTTTGTTATATTTTTTGATGAATTCCTCTATGGCCATGGTCATAGAAGGGCATTGCTGGGTGGGAGCCTTGATATCGAGGCGAAGCCCTGCTTCTTCGACCGCTTTTGCTGTGGCAGGGCCGAAAGCTGCGATCACCGTGGTGTCCTGAATAAAATCCGGGAAATTCTGAAACAGCGATTTAATACCGGAGGGAGTATAAAAGGCGATGATATCATACTCTTTGAGGTTTTTTATGTCGCTCAGGTCGCTCGCTACCGTTCTATACAAAATAGCTTTTGTATATTTCAAATGGAGCTGGTCGAGCAAGCCCGGAATATTTTCTTTATGGATGTCGGACAGAGGAACTAAAAAGTTTTCTGTTTTGTGTTTCAAAAGAATTTTTGTCATATCGTCCACCTTTTTGTCCCCATAGAAAATTTTTCTTTTCCGGTAAACGATGTATTTCTGTAGATAAAAAGCCGTAGCTTCCGAAATACAGAAATATTTCATGGTGTCGGGTACGGTTATTCTTAATTCACCGCAAATCCTGAAAAAATGATCAATAGCAGTACGGCTGGTGAAAATGATTCCGGTATGGTCGAGGATATTGATTCGCTCCTGCCGAAATTCTTTTACCGAAACTCCTTCTACTTTAATAAAAGGACGAAATTCCAACTTTAAACCGTATTTTTCCGCTAAATCAAAATAAGGAGACTTCTCTGTTGTTGGTTTAGGCTGTGATACGAGTACCTTTTTTATCTTCAAAGCTTATAAAGTTTTAAATTAATACCCATTTAGAACTTATGCCGTCATCTTGTAAAGGATGAATAAGGGCATTACTTCGAGTGCACAAAGGTACAAAATCATATATAAAATTAAAACTCTATGAGCAAATAATATTTCCAGCCAACGAATAAATTTAACAACTTGAAATAAAATCAAACCGAATATGACAACATTTAACAAAGGTACAATCGCATACGATCGCACGAAAAAGATTGCGATGACAAAGGGAGCGACCAGTAAACCGGACATAATGTGGTAGGTCCATAGATTGACGATCGCCTCGGCGGCGGTATTCCGGGCATTGAATGTCCAGCCTAATAATTTTAACAAACCCAGTAGGAAAAAATGATAAAAGATAAGGGCGGAAAACAAATACAAGGAGGGGATTATTTCGAAATCGCCCGATGTGAGATAGGTGATCCCGATCGAAATGACAGAAAAAGAAAGGATCAGCGAAAGCACATAGCAGACTAAGTTAGAAGATATCCCTTCGTTCAGGATCACTTCTGCTTTTTTTCTTTTCACCAGTATGTTCAGCAAATTAGGAAGCAAATCTTTTCCCCTTAACCTGACGAATGCAAAGATCATCAGAAATATAATGGTGAAAAGCAGGTCTCCCATGATGTGTTCATTGGTTTTTAACAGGACTTGGGGCAGGTAATGGCGTTCTGCCGGACAAATTATAATCGTTTCCGTTTCAGCTTTTTCCAATGGGCAAACGCTGTCGTATTGCTGTCCCGATATATCCCAGACGGTATTCCGGGAGTTAGAATGAGAATATATTGTATCTGTATTGAGCATTGAATTTATAAGCGAATTTAAGACTTATTTCATGAGAACCTTCCGTGGATTTTACCAGATTACCCATAGACATGTCATAAGAATAGGCAAGACGGTATTCGAATTTTTTATTGTCGGAAGTCAGTTTTAACCCGATTTTGAAGATCAACGCTTTGTAATTTTCCGATGAATTGTTCAATAATTGAGAGCTGTACCAAATTCCACCGAAAACCGGATCGGAAGTGAGGTCTGCTCCGATCATGAAGTTGTTGGACGAGGATTTTGAAAGTAATTTATCGCCCTGGTTTTCAAAAATCAATCCGGGATTGACATACATACTGCTTTTTTTATCCAGACTGTAAATCGTGGTACGGATAAAGCCGTTCCATTGCAGGCTTAATTTTATCGGCAGGCGGAAGTCGTCTTCGATAAAATTGTCTTTTGGACGCGTGAAATGGTTAACGGAAAAACCGATGTAATTATGCATAAATTCTCTGTAATGTCTTTCCCAGGGCAGGCATATCATGGCACCTGCGCTAAAATCCCAGTAATGTTGTTTTTCATTGACCACATCTCCTAACGGGTGCTGGATCGTGAAGATATTTCCATAAATGGGATCGAGATTACCCGAATATACGTTTCTGTCGAAATTCAGGCGTTCGTCGTTATAGCTGCCTTTTACGCCTAATTGGAAATAAATGTTCTTTTCTTTGTTGATGTATCCCCGCCACGAATAGCTCAATCCTGCCGTATTTGATTTGATAAAACCTCCGCCTTCGTCGCTGGAGATCACGTATAGACCGAATCCGTAGTTATTATAGGTTTTTAAGTCGGCAGAAAAAAACAGGGTGGAAAAATTTCCAGGGAACTTCGGCCACAATTTCCGGTAGGTCATCAGTGCATTCAATTCCCCTTCCTGTAATCCGACGTAGGCCGGATTATAGTAAGTCCTGTTTTCCCAAAACTGGGAAAAATTATAATCCTGTGCCCGGAGAGACAATCCATTCAGGATAAATAAAAAACAGAACAGAAGTTTATTTCTGTTGGGAATACACATACAGCACTACTTGAAATTTGATACAAAAATAAGCAAAATGATGAATAATTAACAAGTTTTGTGTTAAATCAGCTATTTTTATAAAAATAGGTAAAGTAAATGAAAATCATTCACTTTACTGTTTTTTAGTGAGCCTCGTACCAATTGGCCCCGAAACCGGTGCTGACCGTAAGCGGGACGGAGAGGGATACCACATGCTCCATGCAGTTTACCACCAGGCGTTCCAGCTGTTCCTGTTCCTGTTTATAGCACTTGAAATTTAATTCGTCGTGTACCTGGATCAGCATCCGGGAACGCAGTCCTTCTTCCTTTAGCCGCCTGTGGATGCAGATCATCGCCATTTTAATGATATCTGCCGCCGATCCCTGAATGGGAGCGTTTATGGCATTTCGTTCGGCCATACCACGCACGACGGCATTTCGTGAATTGATGTCGCGCAAATAACGCCGCCGTCCCATAATCGTTTCGACATATTCTTTTTTCCGGCCTTTTTCGACGGCTTCTTCCATGTATTTTTTCACTCCCGGATAGAGTTCGAAATATCCGTCGATCAGCTCTTTCCCTTCTTTCCGGCTGATGCGCAGGCGTTCTGCCAGTCCCCAGGCAGAAATTCCGTAGATGATTCCGAAATTCGCTGTTTTGGCACGGCGTCTCATTTCCGGGGTCACTTCTTCCAAAGGTACGTGATATATTTTGGCAGCTGTGGCGGAGTGAATGTCTATGCCGTGGTTAAAAGCATCGATCAATTCCTTTGTCTGGCTGAGGTGTGCCATTAAGCGTAATTCAACCTGGGAATAATCGGCGGAAAAGAACACGTAGTCATCATCTCCGGTGACGAAAGCTTTTCTGATTTTCCGGCCTTCTTCGGTCCGGATCGGTATGTTCTGTAAATTGGGGTTCAAACTACTGAGCCGCCCTGTGGCAGCTTCTGCCTGATTAAAGCGAGTGTGTATTTTTCCGGTTCCCGGGTCGATATACGAAGGCAATGCTTCGGCGTAAGTGGTCAGAAGCTTTTTCAACCCCCGGTAGTCGAGGATTTTTGTGATGATCGGGTGTTCGTCTTCCAATTTCGACAACACTTGTTCGGAAGTGCTGTATTGTCCGGATTTCGTCTTTTTGTGATTGGCGTCGATTTTCAGTTTATCGAAAAGTATTTCTCCTAATTGTTTGGGGGAACTGATGTTAAATTCCTGCCCCGCCATTTCGTAGATTTCCTTTTCGCTTACTTCTATTCGTTTTTTCAGTTCGTCCGATATATTCTTCAATTCCTGAATATCGATGCTTACGCCTTCAAATTCCATGTCTGCCAGAACAGATACCAGAGGCATCTCGATGTCGTCGAACAGCCTCAACAGTCCGGTTGCCTGTAAATCGGCACAAAGTTTTTCTTTGAGTTGAAAAACAATGTCTGTTTTTTCTGCAAAGTCTTTATCGTCGGTTGCTTCGTCCTCGAACGAAAGTGTCAGTTGCAGATTTTCTTTTTTGGCTTCGGACAATTTGTAGTTTAGATATTCCAGCGCTATACGCGGTAACTCGTGTGAAAAATCGGGGTGCAGCACATAGTGGGCGATTTTTACGTCGAAAATGGCGTTTTTAATGGAAATGCCCGCTCTTTTCAGCCAGATGATGTCGTTTTTCACATCCGGCGAGATAAGGGTTTTGTTTTCGTCTTCGAAAATCGGTTGAAAAAGTTTGATCGTGGCCTCTGCTTCCGCCGGATCGGCCGGAAGCCGCACATAACTCACCTGATGCATGGCCGATGAAAAAGAAAGCCATTCCGGCCATGAGTTATAAAGCGTAGCGGAAGCCGGGAATACGGTGTATAAGGCAAATTGATCGGTGTTTTTCAATATTTCCAATAAAGCGGGAATATCCTGTGTCCGGTCTGTGTAGCGTGTGTCGATGTCTGACAGTTTTTCGGAAGTGTCTTCCTCTATGTCGGTGTTCAATACCCGCCGGGTAAGCGAGAATAATTCCAACTCTTTGAAAATCGGATCGAGGATGGTGACGTCGATGTGTTGTTTCATCAACTCGTCGGGCGTCAGTTCGGTAGGAACTTCGGTACAGATCGTGACCAGGGTACGTGACAGATGCACCGTGGGCTGACAGTCGAGCAGGTTTTGCTTTTGTTTTCCTTTCAGCTCGTCGATGTGTTCGTATATGCCGTCGATACTTCCGTATTTGTAAACCAATGAGGCTGCGCTTTTAGGCCCGATTCCGGAACAACCCGGAACATTGTCGGCCGTATCGCCCATAAGCCCCAGAATATCGATGACCTGATCTACGCGTTCGATCCCGAAATGATCCAACACTTCCGGAATGCCCCAGACTTCCGATTTATTGCCGGAACGTCCCGGCTTATACATAAATATTTTTTCGCTGACCAATTGGGCATAATCTTTATCCGGAGTAATCATATATACCGTATAGCCTTCTTTTTCTGCTTTTTTCGCCAGCGTTCCGATAAAATCGTCTGCTTCGTATCCCGGAGCGTCGATGCAGCGGATTCCCAATCCTTCGATGATTTTTTTGATATAAGGAACCGATTTCCTGAGGTCTTCGGGCATGGGAGGACGCTGTGCCTTGTACGGGGAATACATTTCGTGACGAAAAGTCGGTCCTTCCGGATCGAAAACCACGGCGATATGGGTCGGTTTTTCCAATTCCAGCAATTCCAGCAGAAAGTTACAAAATCCGAATGTGGCGGAAGTGTTTATGCCGGTTGTCGTGATCCGGGGATTGTTGATGAATGCATAGTAAGAACGGTATATTAATGCATAGGCATCGAGAAGGTATAGAACTTTCGGTGTGGTCATGAAGCGATTTATTTAGTTACATTTCGACAAAGGTAATAAAATTCGGTCTAAATGTTGAAGCTTTAAATTTTCACTATTATTTGCGGTTTTTTGGGTTTTTGTAGATATTTTTGTTCACTTGTAATGGATGTGTTTTGTAAAAGGTATGTATTATGTTTAAAGCTTACGTATATTTATGCGTATTTGCGTTGTTGCCTGTAAGCCTTGCCGGTAGTAATCTGAAGATGAACGGGGATGTCGTGAGTGTAAGCGGAGAAGTCGCTATTGTGGAGCTTTCCCTTTCATGGGATAACTCATGGCGTAATGTTTACAATTATGATGCAGCCTATATTTTCGGGAAATATCGGCTGTCTCCCGAGTTACGGTGGTTTCATGCTGTGCTGTCGGAATGCGAGGCGCTGACCGGAGGATACGGTGTTTATAAAACCGGGCAGGGTGTTTTTGTTTTCCGTACCGAAGAGGGGCAGGGGCATGCCGAGGTGAAACTTCGTTTGCATTGGAATTTGGCCGGAAATCCGGAACGGGCGGTGGAAGGGAACAACGTGTTAAATAAGCGGGTACACATCAGTTTCGAGGGGATAGAGATGGTTTTGGTGCCATCGGCACCTT